>DATHBY010000392.1:0-3939 GCA_035295885.1 Allosphingosinicella sp. | reverse complement strand
GCTGTTGGACTGGCGGAAGAACAGGAACCTGTCGTCGCCGGCGCCGCCGACGAACCCCTTGTTGCCCAGGCTCGAGCTCGAATTGTCGATGAACTGGTCGTTGCCCTCGCCGCCGTCGGCGAGGTCGTCCCCCTGCCCGACGCTGATGATGTCGTTGCCGTCGCCGCCGTAGATCACGTCGTCGCCGTAGGAGCCGAAGATCGAATCGTCCCCGGCGCCGCCGTGGATCTCGTCGTCCCCGAAGAAGCCGAGCAAGGTGTCGCCGCCGTCGCCGCCCACGATGAAATCGTCGCCGTCGGTGCCGAAGAGGATGTCGGGATCCGTCGTTCCGGCCACCGTAATTCCGGGCACGTCCGCCCCGTCCGGCGAATAGCCGCCGAGATTGTAGGCGGTGAAGGCCGAGGAGTCGGTATTCCTGAAGTTGATCAGAGTGACATATTGGGCGCCGCTGCCGTCCCGGTCCACCTGGAGGAGGGTGTCCGGTCCGCTCTGCAGCAGGCGCACGCTGTTCGGTCCGGGGTACACGTTGCGCACGAGGAAGCCGAACCATTCGAGCCGGTCGCCGCCGTCGCCGGTGGCGAAGTCGGTGACTTCGATCGTCGCATTGCTGGTCGCGGATTTGACGAAGCTGTCGATATCGAGCCGGTCGCGGCCTTCGCCGAGCGCGATCACCGCGCTTCCGGCGAGGGCGTTGATCGTCACCAGATCTGCGCCCGAGCCTGCGTCGACGCTGAAGTTCGCCGTCGCCGAGCTGCCGGAAATGCTGATGGTGTCGTTCCCGGCTCCGCCCGATCCGGACACGGTCCCCTCTGGGGTCCCGGAGGCGGCCGACAGCGTCAGCCGGTCGTCGCCGTCGCCGCCGAAGAGGGAGTCGCCGGGGGTCTCGGCGGACAGGGTGTCGTTGCCCCCTTCGCCATGGAGCTGGTCGGCGCCCTGTCCGCCGCGCAGGATATCGTTGCCCTCGCCGCCCCAAACGGTGTCGGCGCCGGCATGGCCCTCGAGGATGTCGTCCCCGCCGAGCCCGAAAATCTCGTCGTCGCCGCCATTGCCCCGAAGCGTTTCCGCCGCGCCCGACCCGGTGATCGTCTGTGCCGCAATGACGCTTCCGTCCCAGGTCCAGCCGCCGAGATTGTCCGCGGTGAGGCTGGCGAGAAGGACGTTCTGGAGCACGATCGCGTCGACGAACGTGCCGTTGGCCGTGAACGAGGCGGAGATGACCACGTCGCCCCCCGACTGTGCCGCTTTCAGGAAGCCGGCGGCGAACGGATTGGAGTTGAGGTTCCAGCCGGTGAAATCGGCCGCCGACAGGCTGCTGAAGCTGATCCGGTCGCCCGCCGCTCCGGCCTGGAAATCGCTGATCACGATGAGGCCGCCGCCCTGGACGGAGGCGCGCAGTCCGACCGGAGTGACGAGATCGCGCCCGGCGCCGAGCGAGAGATTAAGCAGGCTCCGGAGCGCGAAGACCTCGACCGAGTCGTCGCCGTCCCCGGCGGCGGCGGTGAGCGCCGCCGCGGCCGCGGTGAGCTGAATGACGAGCCGGTCGTTGCCGGCGCCGCCGTCAAGGACCAGCGAGTCGCCGGCCCGCCGGCGGTCGACGAATAAACTACGGGTTTATCCCCTTGACATACGGAACTAGCGGGAAACCCGCAAACCCGTCAAATCGAAGCGATACTGTGCGCTGCGCTCCGTAGGCAACTCGACAATGAGCGTACGAGCCGACAGGAGCGTTTTCACCACGTCCGGGTCGTCGTCCAATAGCAGCCGCTCGCTATCCAACCCGCGCCCCGACCATACGCCCGTCCGGTTGTCGGCACGGTACGCCACGCCACAGGTGCTGGGACAGTCCAGCGTCCCGTTGACGGCGTTGAAGAACACCGCTGGCGGGCCTTCCGGGTCGAATTGCACGGCCAACGTAACCGCGTTCGCCAGCAACGGGTCGGTGTCGTCGTTCACGCGGGCAGCCATGCGTTGCTCCCCGCCCCGTATCTCGTCGTGGCGGCTCGAATATCGCCAGCCTTTCGGCAACGGCGCGCCCATGGCGGCGAGGGCCGCGTTCTCGATATTGGATTGTTCGTTTGCCTGGTCGACTCCGTTACAGGCGCAGAGCAGGGCGCACAGCCCCGCCATCATCGGCAGCCGCATTTGTCGTTCCTATGCGTACCGCTCCGCCCCGGCAGTCGGGACGGTTGATCCACGTGAGCATAGGAACACGCGTCCTGCGTATTTCCCGACCGGGTATTGTATTCGGCAGGCCGCCCGACCGGTTAGGGTCAAGTGCCTACGCTCACCGCAGATTGCGGGCCGCGCCTCTCGATCAAAATCGGCGCGACAAGCGGTATTTAGGGGATGGCGAGATTAGAGTAAAGTTGACGGGTTCGTCAATAATTACAATATCTTAATTGCCGATATTTTCTTGACTCGCAAATAACGCTGAGCCAGATGCAATTCAGCCCTCCCGTTGGCGCGAGAGGGCTGATTGAAAGCCTTTGGGGTAGCAGCCCCTTGGCTGGTCCCACCACCCGGATTAGGCCCCGGAGAAAGTGAGAAACCCATGTGGCAGACCGCCTTGTTAGGCGCCGCCGGGCTGCGGCCCATCTAGCCATTCCCGACCCGGAAGTCTATAGGCTGGCCGCTATGGAACGCATTTCCTTAGCGCAGGCTCTCGCGTCGGGTGAGTTACAAGCCTTTGCGGAACAAGAGGAACGGCGGGGAATCGGGCCTATCGACCCCGCCGTTTTCGATGCTCGCCTAGGGGCTATAGCGCCGCCAGTAGCAGGTCGAACATCGCGTTCCCGCGCTCCCGGTGGTTCAGCCGGAAGGTGAATTCCGACAGGTAGCGGGCCATGTACTTTTCGCTGATATGGACGTGCGTTCCTCGTATCGACGCCTTGAACAGCCGCCAGAAGGATTCGACGTGATTGACGTGGTGGACCACCTCGCCGTCGCGGCGGGCGTACTCTTTAGCTCCATGCTTGACGCGCCCATGCACGTAGCCGTCGCCGGTCAGTAAGCCATAGCTGTAGAGCTCGTCGGTGGAGACGGTCGAGCCGCGCTCCACGCACTCGTTTACAACGGCGCGCAGGGTCGGTTTCTTAATGTCGGGGATAACTTCCGCAATCATCGGCCCGCCACGTTCCTTGAGGCCCATGACGATGGTTTTTCCGGGAGCGCCGCGACCGCGTTTTCCGCCCGATCGCCTGCCGCCTATGTACGCCTCGTCGGCTTCGACATGGCCGCTCAGGAGGGCTTGGAAATCGGCGGCTTCGGTGAGCTTGCGTATTTGCTGCCCCATGCGCCAAGCCGTCTTGTAGGTGACGCCTAGAACCCGCTCCAGTTCCTTGCCGCTCACCCCATGCCGGGTCGTGGCGAACAGGTAGATGGCATAAAACCAACTCGGCAGGGGCGTACGCGTGTCGTGAAGGACGGTGCCGGCAGTCGGGTGAATATGATGGCCGCAACTGGCGCAGCTGTAGGCCCGAACCTTGGCGAGGCGGTGAAAGGTCGCGCTGGCCGTCCCGCACCGCGGACAATCGAATTGCGTTCCGCCGTAACGGATCCGCATCAGATGCTCCAGGCACGCCCCGTCATTGGGGAAGCGCTTGAACAGTTCGTGGACGGTGAGCGTTTTCATTCATTATGATTAGCGCGCTTCGTTACGTATGTCAAGGGGATAAACCCGATAAACTATCGTTGCCGTCGCCGCCCATCAGGGTGTCGTTGCCCTGGTCGGTGCTGGTCAGATCGTCGTTGCCGGCGCCGCCCTCGAGCAGGTCGTTGCCCGCCTCGCCGCGCAGGACGTCGTCGCCGTCGCCGCCGACCAGGTGATCGTCGCCCGCGCCGCCGTAGAGGATGTCGTTGCCGTCGCCGCCCGAGATCAGGTCGGCCGCGGCCGCGCCGAACAGGAGGTCGGCGCCCGCCGTCCCATTGATGTCAGCCATG
>DATHBY010000391.1:0-2795 GCA_035295885.1 Allosphingosinicella sp. | reverse complement strand
CTGAGCGAAGTCGAAGCGGCGTATCGAAGGACGGTCCTTCGATACGGGGCCTTCGCCAGGCTCAGTCCCCTACTCAGGATGAGCGGATTCACAATGGAGACCAGTTCTTCCTCTCCTCCTCCGTCTCCGCCGCCGTCACCGCAGCGATGTGCGGCAGCAGCGAGTCCAGCACCGCCTCGATTCCGGCGCCGGTGACTCCGGAGAGGGGGAGGGGCCTGGCGCCCGCCTCCGCCTCGAGCTCGTCCGACAAGGCCGCGATCAGCTCCTCGTCGAGCGTATCGGACTTGTTGAGCGCGATCACTTCGGGCTTGTCGGCGAGACCGGCGCCATAGGCTTCGAGCTCGGTGCGGACGGTGCGATAGGTTTCCGCCACGTCTTCGACCTCGGAATCGACGAGGTGGAGGAGGACCCGGCAGCGCTCGATATGGCCGAGGAAGCGGTCGCCGATGCCCGCGCCTTCGGCCGCGCCCTCGATCAGTCCGGGGATGTCGGCGATCACGAACTCGCGCTCGCGGTGGCGGACGACCCCGAGCTTGGGATGGAGGGTGGTGAACGGATAGGCGCCGACCTTGGCGTGGGCGTTGGTGACGGCGTTCAGGAAAGTGGACTTGCCGGCATTGGGGAGGCCGACCAGGCCGACGTCGGCGAGAAGCTTCAGCCGAAGCCACACCCACATCTCCTCGCCCGGCCAGCCGGTGCCGTGCTGCCGCGGCGCCCGGTTGGTCGCGCTCTTGTAGCTGGCATTGCCGCGGCCGCCGTCGCCGCCCTTCAGCAGCACGATGCGCTGGCCGACCCGGGTGAAGTCGGCGAGGACATGCTCCTTGTCCTCGGACAATATCTGGGTGCCCACCGGGACCTTGACGAGAAGGTCGGCGCCGCCCGCGCCGGTTCGGTTCTGGCCCGAGCCGCCCTTGCCTCGAGGGGCGCGGAAATGCTGGGTGTAGCGGAAGTCGATCAGGGTGTTCAGGCCCTCGACGGCCTCGAAGACGACGTCGCCGCCCTTGCCGCCGTCGCCGCCGTCGGGGCCGCCATATTCGATATATTTCTCGCGCCTGAAGCTGACCGCGCCGGGGCCGCCGGCGCCCGAGCGGACGAAGATCTTGGCCTGGTCGAGGAAGTGCATGGCGGGCATGTAGGGTAATAGTCCCCTCTCCGAAAGGGAGGGTCCCCGGCAGACTCATTGTCATTCCGGCGAAAGCCGGAATCCATGAATACCGCCGGCCGGGCTTCGGCTCGATCCGTGTTCATGGATCCCGGATCAAGTCCGGGATGACGTTGACCCTCAGCTCTCGCGCCGTTCAGCCGCCAGCTGTACGAGATGCCGGGTCGCGATTTCCCGCGCCTGCTCGCGGGGCAGGCCTAGGGCGCTCGCCATCGGCCCGCCCATCAGCGAATCGCCCAAAGCGGCAAGGACCAGCCACAGCGTCGTCTCGTGTACCGGACGGTCCTCGTGGCCCGCGCCGAGCTGGTCGACGAGGCGGTGGATGGCGTCCAGGATCGGGTTGAGCGCGTCGCGATTGCCGCTGAGGATCATCCAGGCTGCGAGCGCTCCGGCGCCCTCGCGGTCGAAGGCGTCGAACGTTCGGTCGACGATCTCGCGCGGATCGGCCTCGCCCTGGCGCTCGCGCTCGACCACCCGGGCGATCTCGGCGGTGACCCGCTCGCCGATCAGCCGCGCCAGCTCGCCCTGCAGCCCGGCGGCGGAGCCGAAATGGTGGAGGAGGTTGCCGTGGGTCTTGCCGATCCGGGCGCCGACCGCCTTCAAAGTCACCGCCTGCGGCCCCGACTCGATCAGAAGGGCGCGCGCCACCTCGAGCGCGGCGGCGCGGCTCTCCTCCGGCGAAAGGCGCTCGCGTCCTATTGACATTCGTGTAAGTATATCGCATTCGTCATGGGCGAAGGAGATACAGCTATGGGGCGGGAAGTCACACCCTCCGACTTGACGATCACTCCGCGGGACCGCCGCTTCGGCCGCGGAGACAGGACGGAGCGCTGGTGGCTGGGCGGAAACCCTTATGGCAGCGCCCTCTACGACGCTCTTTCGGTCACCTTCCCGAAGGGCGAGGCCTTCTTCGTCGAGAGCGTCCGCGCCTTCCGCGACGACGCTCCGCCCAAGCTGGCCGAGGAGATTCGCGCCTTCACCACCCAGGAGGTGATGCACAGCCGCGAGCATGTCGCCTTCAACCGCCGTGCAGTCGAGGCCGGCTACGACATCGCTCCGCTCGAGGCGCGGGTCGACAAGAGGCTGGAGGAGACGAAAGGGCGCCCGCCGGTCGTCAACCTCGCCGCGACCATGGCGCTAGAGCATTTCACCGCCGTCATCGCCAACCAGCTGCTCGGCAATCCGCGCCATCTCAGGAACGCCGATCCCCAGTCGGCGGCTTTGTGGCGCTGGCACTCGATGGAGGAGATCGAGCATAAGGGCGTCGCCTACGACACCTGGCTGCACGCCACCCGCGACTGGCCGCGCCGCAAGCGCTGGACGGTCAAGTCGCTGGTCATGCTCAAGGTGACCAGGAACTTCTTCGTCGAGCGCACCCACGGCGCGCTGATGCTGCTCGCCCAGGACGGCATCAAGGGCCCGCGGGCATGGGCGGGGCTGTTCTGGTATGCGATGGTGAGCCCGGGCATGTTCCGCAAGATCCTCGGCGCCTGGCTGAAATTCTTCCTGCCCGGCTTCCATCCCTGGAAGCATGACGACCGCAAGCTTATCGCCGAGGGCGAGCGAAGCCTCGAGGGGGTTTTCGCCTAGACTTTGTCCTGCCGAAGCAGAATCGTCACCCCGGACTTGATCC
>DATHBY010000390.1:0-13702 GCA_035295885.1 Allosphingosinicella sp. | reverse complement strand
CCTCCGGCCTCTCAAAGGCCTCGGGCTCATACAGGTTATAGAGGTCGAAATCGGCCCGTGCCGATTCCGAGAGATTGTTCAACAGTGCATAACGTTCGATCAGAGGCTTGAAATAAGCCCGTCCTTCCTCGTGATAAACGCCATTGAGCGCCAGTACGACCAGCTCAGGTTCCGAAAGGGTGGCTCTCACGAGTTTGATGTAGAAATATCCGCCGACTGCTGAGGACTGATCGGCAAACTGCACGATGTTGAATAGCGTTCTTAGGTAGTGAGATAGATCATTCTGATGCGCCAGAAAGACACGGCCGTATGCATCAGAAAAGTCCGGATCTCAGTTATCACGTTGCTTATATATTTCTGCAACAAAATGGGCGAAGGCGTCTTTGCCGGTTTTCGGCGCATAGAACCGGCCGACATCGATCTGCTGCACGAGACGGTCGAAAGTCGTAGTCAGGTTGAAGAACGTGAATTCGAAGTCTCGCTTCGCCGTTTCCTTCCTGAGGTCGCTCTCGCGCACATCAGACTTTCTGAACTCCGCCCTTTGATCAAGGACGGCTCGCCATGCACCGACGGCTGCTACAGCCGCCATCAGCGACGCGAGTGGGCCAAATGAGTCGCCGAATGCGCCCGAAGGTGCGAAGTCAACCTTGAGCATCGTCAGTCCATAACCTGCGAGCAATTCTTGGCTGACAACGGCAACAAACCACGCGAGGCCAATGGTGACGAGTAGCCGTCCTATACGCTCTGGCGTAATCTTGAGCACGGCTTACTCCGCCGCCACTCCCGCCCGCGTGAACATATCGTCCCCGCCCTCGACCACAGCACCAACACCGTCATTCGCCGCCTTCGCGCTCTTCCTGCGGTCGAAATTGTCCCAGACCTCGCCCCAGTTCCCCCGGGTTGCGGCCTTCGAATATTCGGTGGCGCGGGTCTCGAAGAAGTTGGCATGCTCGACGCCGTTGAGAAGGGGCGCCAGCCAGGGGAGCGGGTGGTCGTCGATCATGTAGATGGGCTGGAAGCCCAATTGCCCCAGGCGCCAGTCGGCGATGTAGCGTATGTACTTCTTGATCTCCTTGGGGGTCATTCCCGGGACCGGGCACATCTCGAAGGCGAGGTCGATGAAGGCGTCCTCGAGGCGGACGGTCTTCTGGCAGACGTCCATGATGTCGTCGCGGACCGCCTTGGTCATGCAGCCGCGCTCCTTGACGAAGGCGTGGAACAGTCGGGTGATGCCTTCGCAATGGAGGCTCTCGTCGCGGACCGACCAGCTCACGATCTGGCCCATGCCCTTCATCTTGTTGAAGCGCGGGAAGTTCATCAGCATCGCGAAGCTTGCGAACAGCTGCAGCCCCTCGGTGAAGCCGCCGAACATGGCCAGCGTCCGTGCGATGTCCTCGTCCGTATCGACCGAGAAGGTGGCGAGATAATCGTGCTTGTCCTTCATCTCCTTATACTGGAGGAACATGCTGTACTCGCTCTCCGGCATCCCGATCGTGTCGAGCAGATGCGAGTAGGCCGCGATGTGGACCGTCTCCATGTTAGAGAAGGCGGTCAGCATCATCTTTATCTCGGTCGGCTTGAACACCCGGGCATATTTGTCGTGGTAGCAATCCTGAACCTCGACGTCGGCCTGGGTGAAGAAGCGGAAGATCTGGGTCAGGAGGCTGCGCTCGTGGTCGGTCAGCTTCTGGGCCCAGTCGCGGCAATCCTCGCCGAGCGGCACCTCCTCCGGCATCCAGTGGATCTGCTGCTGGCGCTTCCAGAAGTCGAACGCCCAGGGATATTCGAAGGGCTTGTACTGCTTGCGGGCTTCGAGAAGGGGCATGGTCCGAACTCCGTTACGAAAGGGCGATGTCGGCAAGCGGCGTGAAGCAGCCGAGCATGAACAGGATGGCGGCGCCGAGCAGGCCCCAGATTGCGTAGCGCCTGCCGTCGCGGCGGCGGGCATATTGCGGGGTACCGCGGCCGGCGCTGCTGTGCTTCAGGAAGATCGAGGCCTGCCAGAGCGCGTAGAGGCCGGCGATGAGGCCGAGCAGCATCAATATGTGGCCCAGGGTGATCGTCTCGGGCATCAGGCGAACTCCATCCTTGAGCGGCTCGACCTTTCTCTCTCCCTGCAGGGGAGAGGGACGGCGCGAAGCGCCCGGGTGAGGGCCTGGCGAACCGGCCCGTTCGAGATGGCCGTGCCCTCACCCTGGCGCCGCTTCGCGACGCCTGTCCCTCTCCCCTGCAGGGAGAGGGTTTGGGGAATGATCACTGGCACGCCAGGCACTCGTCGTAATCCGTGGTCGCGGCGAGCTCGATCTGCTTGTGGTCGATCGTGTTGTCGGCCTCGACCCCGCCCGCGAAGCCGGCGCGCTGCACCGATTTCGAGCGCAGGTAATAGAGGCTTTTGATGCCAAGCTCCCAGGCGCGGTAGTGGAGCATCAGCAGGTCCCATTTGTCGACGTCGGCCGGGATGAACAGATTGAGCGACGTCGCCTGGTCGATATAGGGCGTGCGGTCGGCGGCGAGCTCGATCAGCCAGCGCTGGTCGATCTCGAAGCTGGTCTTGAACGTGTCCTTCTCCTCGGGGGTGAGGAAGTCGAGATGCTGGACGGAGCCGCCGCGCTCGAGGATCGAATTCCAGACCGCGTCCGAATTCTTCGACTTCTCGATCAGCAGTTTCTCCAGATACGGATTCTTGATCGAGAAGGAGCCGCTCAGGGTCTTGTGGGTGTAGATGTTGGCCGGGATCGGCTCGATGCAGGCGGAAGTGCCGCCGGTGATGATCGAGATGCTCGCGGTCGGAGCGATCGCCATCTTGCAGCTGAATCGCTCCATCACCCCCATGTCGGCCGCGTCCGGGCAGGGCCCGCGCTCCTTGGCGAGCATCATCGACGCCTCGTTCACCTGGGCGGAGATGTGCTTGAAGATCTTGAGGTTCCAGCTCTTCGCCATCGCCCCTTCGAACGGGATGTTGCGGGCCTGGAGGAAGGAGTGGAAGCCCATCACTCCGAGGCCGACCGAGCGCTCGCGCATCGCCGAATATTTGGCCCGGGCCATCTCCTCGGGAGCGCGGTCGATATAGTCGGTGAGGACGTTGTCGAGGAAGCGCATGACGTCCTCGATGAACAATTTGTCGCCGTTCCACTGGTCCCAGGTCTCGAGGTTGAGCGAGCTCAGGCAGCAGACCGCGGTCCGGTCCTTGCCGAGATGGTCGGTGCCGGTCGGCAGGGTGATCTCGGAGCAAAGGTTCGAGGTCGAGACCTTGAGGCCGAGCTCGCGGTGATGCCTGGGCATCGAGCGGTTCACCTTGTCGATGAAGATGATGTAGGGCTCGCCCGTCGCCAGCCGGGTCTCGACCAGCTTCTGGAAGAGCGAGCGGGCATCGACGGTGGCGCGCTCGGAGCCGTCCTTGGGGCTCTTCAGGGTCCACTCGGAGCCGTCGCGCACCGCCTCCATGAAATCGTCGGTGACGAGCACTCCGTGGTGGAGGTTGAGCGCCTTCCTGTTGAAGTCGCCGGAGGGCTTCCTGATCTCGAGGAACTCCTCGATCTCGGGATGGGAGATGTCGAGATAGCAGGCGGCGGAGCCGCGGCGGAGCGAGCCCTGGCTGATCGCCAGGGTCAGCGAGTCCATGACCCGGACGAACGGGATGATTCCGCTGGTCTTGCCGTTGAGGCCGACCGGTTCGCCGATTCCGCGCACCGCGCCCCAGTAAGTGCCGATGCCGCCGCCGCGGGCGGCCAGCCAGACATTCTCGTTCCAGGTGTCGACGATGCCCTCGAGGCTGTCCGGCACCGAGTTCAGGTAGCAGCTGATCGGAAGACCCCGCCCGGTGCCGCCGTTGGAGAGGACCGGAGTCGCCGGCATGAACCAGAGCCTGGAGATATAGTCGTAGACCCGCTGGGCGTGGGCGGCGTCGTCGGCATAGGCCGAGGCGACGCGGACGAACAGATCCTGGTAGGTCTCGCCCGGCAGCAGATAGCGGTCCTGCAAAGTCTCCTTGCCGAAATCCGTGAGCAGCGAATCGCGGCTGTGGTCGACCTCGAGCGGGTAGATTTTCGGTCTCGTGCCGGAGGAGCCCGATTTCGCCTCGGTCGAACCGGAGACGGTGGTGGCCAAGTCGCTCGCTCCCGTGTCGCTGCTGCCGGAAAGGTCCATCATCCTACCCCTTGTACTATTTTCGTTCCAGTGGCTTAAGCCCACCTTAAGCGCATTCGAGGGGGCGCGGGCGCTTCATTTCGGCTTGTCCCCGATATCCACAGGACAAGCGAATGCCGCCTGCTCCCGATATAGGGTGAGCAGCGGCCGCCTACAATCTCTTGCGTCGCCCCCTTGGCAGCGCCACTAGCCATAGTGCCTCAACTCGAATCCGACGCCAAGACGGTAAATGACTTATCCACTATAATTTGCGGCGGGCCGATGGGGTTTGCGGCCGGAGACCGTGTTCGCCTCTCCGTCACGCTGAACTCGGTTCAGGATCCAGTTCTCCGCCCGCCAGGCGGCTCGTCGCCGGATGCTGAAACAGGTTCAGCATGACGGATCGCTCCTCAGCCCTTCAGCGTCTTATCGACCGTGCCGGTAGTGACCGAATGGTAGGTCGGCCGCGCCTTGGCATAGATACGTTCGGCGATCGGCCGGCCCCAATCGCCTTGCTCCCACAGCGTCTTGAACAAGGGCGCCACGAACTTGCGGCGGCCCATGCTCAGCAGGAAACGCTCGGCCGCTGGCACGGCGGGCTGGTAGCGGTTGGCGAGCGCGAGCTGGAGCCAGGCGAAGAGAGTTTCCGAGTTCCGGCTCTCCGTCAGGCGCAGCGCCTTGTCCAGCTCGGCGAGGCGCGGCTGCGGGAGCTCGCGCGGAAGGCCGTCGAGGAAGCGCAGCCGCTCGGCGGTGGTCCAGCTCGCCCAAAGCTCGACCGGAGCGGCGCCGCCGGCGTTGAAGGCTCGAAGCGCCTCGTCGACCGGCGCGAAGGTCTTGGGATCGGGCCGAACCGCGTTGGCGGGAAGGCCGGGCTTGTACACCCACTCGTCCAGCATCAGCTTCTCCTCCAGCGCCTTGTCGCCCTTGACGAGGTTGGCCCGCAGGTCGGCGAGGAAGCGCGCCGAAGTCATCGGCTGGAAGGCATGGCGGTCGAAATAGGAGCGCAGCCAGGAGTCGAACCTGTCGCGCCCGGCGATGTGCTCCATCGTCCTCAGGAACAGCGCGCCCTTGTCGTAGACGATTCCGCTGGCGCCGCCCTCCGTGGTCTCGTCCGGATTGTGAAGCCGGGTACCGGGGGCCGTCGCGCCGAGCTCCTTGAAAGCGGCTTCCATGTCGGCGAACGACAGCGCCGCCTCCTGGCCGGCGCGCCCGGGGCCGTAGAGCGCCTCCATGATCCGGTTCTCGAAATAGGAGGTGAAGCCCTCATTGAGCCAGCTGTCGGGCCAGACCGCGTTGGTGACGAGGTTCCCGGACCAGCTGTGCGCAAGCTCGTGGGCGACCAGCCCGACCAGGCTCCGGTCGCCGGCGAGGAAGGTCGGAGTGAGGAAGGTGAGGGTGGGGTTCTCCATGCCGCCATAGGGGAAGGCCGGCGGAAGCACGATCATGTCGTAGCGGCCCCAGCGATAGGGGCCGTAGAGCTTCTCGGCGGCGTCGATCATCTTCTCGGTGTCGACCAGCTCGGCGGCCGCGGCCTTGCTCGTCGCCGGCTCGGCATAGACTCCGCTGCGCGGGCCGAGCGGCTGGAAGGCGATGTCGCCGGCGGCGATGGCGATCAGATAGGGCGCCACCGGCTTGTCCATCCGGAATTTGAAGGCGCGCTGACCCCCGGCGGCGCGCTCGCCGTCCGGAGTGAGCCGCTCACCGCTCATCACCACGCGGAGCGGTTCCGGAACGACGATCTCGGCCTCCCATGTCTGCCGGATTCCGGGGCTGTCCTGGGTCGGGATCCAGGTTCGGTTGAGGATCGCCTGCCCCTGGCTGAACAGGAATGGGTGCTTCTTGCCGGCGGTCTGCTCGGGAGTGAGCCATTGCAGCGCCTCGGCATCGGGAGCGCTCTTGTAGGCGACACGGATCTGCTTGGCGCCGTTAAGCTGCACGGTGAGCGGTGCGCCGCGGGCGGGGTCGTTCCCGCCGATCGCCCAGGCGAGGGGTTTGCCGTCGGCGGCCTGGATGGAGCTGATCTCCAGCCCCTTGCTGTCGAGCACGATCTCCTTCGCATCCGGCTTTGCCTGGATGTCGAGCGTGGCGATGCCGCCGATCCGCCTGGCGTTGAAATCGGCGACCAGGGCGAGCGCCACGTGGGTCACCCGAGCTTCGAGCGGGCGGGCGTAGCTTTGCGCGTCCCTGGCTTCCGGCGACTCGAGGACCGGCGCGACCTGCCGCTCCGCAGCCGCGGCCTCCTCCTTCTTCGGCGCGGTCTGGTCGGCCGCGGGCGAGCAGGCGGCGAGGAAAGCGAGAAAGGCGGCGGGCAACAAACGCACGGCGAAACTCCTGTCGTCAGTCGGGGCTGGGACGCTCCTCCACCAGCCGGAAGCCGATGTCCACAGCCGCTTCCGCGACGATGCCGATGGCGAGTCCGGCGCCGACGTCGGTCGGATAATGGGCGCAGCGCGGGATCTGGGCGAGAGCGAGCGCGGCACCGGCGGCTCGGGCGGGCCCGGCAAGCTCGGGATAGTCGCGGGCAAAGGCCCAGGCGACGGCGGCGGCGCCGGCGCTGTGGCCGGAGGGGAAGCTGGTCTCTTCCTTGGAAGTATCGCGGCCCGGCTTGGGCACGTGATCCTTGCCTTTCCCGTTCTTCGAGCGCGGGCGGGTGCGGTCGATGCGCTCCTTGACGAAATCCTTGGCGAGCGTGGCGAGCGTGTGCGCGACCAGCATCCTCAGTCCGGTGCGGGCGAGCCGCCGGTCGCCCCCGGCCAGGCCCGCCGCGATCACCGCCGCGCACAAGGTCCTGAGCGGCGGCTGGTCGCCGAGCGACGCGAAACGGCCGAGCGCCTCCATCGCCGGCGACCCCTGATACGGCATAGCCGCCTCGGCGGCCGCCTCGTCGCCGGCCAGGACGGCCTTGGTCCCTTTCGACTTAGCCATGGCGGCCGAACACCGAGCTGTCGAAGCGGGCGAGGAGGTCGCGCGGGCCGTCGTACAGCTCGCAGGCGCCCGCCTCGGCCAGAGCTTCGTCGGGAAAGCCGCCGGAACGGAAGCCGACGATCCGAAGGCCTAGCTTGCCGGCGGCCTTGGCGTCCCAGGGCGTGTCGCCGACCACCGCCACCTCGTCGGCGCCGAGCGGCGCCACCCGGCCGAGCGCCGCCATGAAGATGTCCGGGCAGGGCTTGCTGTTCTCGACATCGTCCCTGGAGGTCGTCGCGGCGACGAGGTCGGCGCAGGCGATCAGGCTGAGATGGTAGTCGACCTCTTCGGAATGCGAGGAGGAAGCGAGAACGATCTTCACGCCCCCGGCCGACAGCCGCTCGAACAGGTCGCGCACTCCGGGGAAAGGTGTAGCCCGAGGCAGATAGTCGCGCTTGAACAGATCGGCGCGGAAATCCTCCAGCTCCGCCCGCTGAGCCTCGCCCAGGTCCGGGAAGAGCGAGGGGATGAGGTTGTCGCCGCCCTTCCCCACCTGCCAGCGTATCTCCTCGATCGGCTTGTCGAGGCCGAATTCGAGGAACGCCTCGCGCCAGGCGGCGGCATGGAGGTCGTTGGTGTCGACGAGGGTCCCGTCGACGTCGAAGAGCACGGCGCGCGGGGCGCTGCCATGGCATTTGCGGGTCTGAAGATTGTCCGTCATCGCCTTCCCAACGCCGGGAGAGGCGGCGGTTTCCCTCAGGCCGGGCCGGCGGGCTGAAAGCGAAGCAGCGGCCCGTCCGCGTCGAGCCCCTCCACTCGCGGATAACAGCCGATGAAGCGCTCCATCCCGGCGGAGACGGTCAGCCGCCAGGGGCTGCCGTCCTCGAGGCGAAGCACCAGCTCGAGGCAGAGCGTCTGCGGCCGGGCTCGGAATCTGGGACTGATATTCCGCATGCAGGCAGAATGGCAGCGACAGGTTCATAAATGGTTTCCGCGCCCGTAACCGTTCCCGCCGCCGCTGTACCATGCTGCGACGGCAGCCCTCCCCCGCACCGCTCCACGGCGAGGGAGCTTCCTTCACCGCCGGTTTGTGGTAAAAGTCTTGGAAACCAATGAGGGGCCGCGGCGGAGCGGTCGGGGAGCAGGGCGAATGCTGGCAATGTCGATGAACGAGGAGCGGCGGGTCGCGGAGGATCTGTCGCCGCCGATCGCCTGGCCGACCCTTCGCCTCGCCGTGCTGCTGCCGCTCGCCCAGGCGGGGCTGATCGCCGGCGCGCTGCTGGGCGCCCTCCCCTATTGGCTGGTGATCCTGCCGCTCGGCTACATCCATTTCGCCTATTACACGCTCGTGCACGAGAGCATCCACGGCAACGTCGTTCGCGGCACCCGCCATGCCTGGGTCCACCAGCTGCTCGGCTGGTGGGGCTCGCTCAACATGATGACCAGCTATCCTGCGCTCCGCCGGATCCACCTTCTCCACCACCAGCATACCAACACCGACGACGACCCCGACTACAATCTCTGCCACGGTCCCTTGTGGAAGAGCGTCGGCCGGGTGATCTTCCTGCGCACCCTGCTGCTGCTGCCGCTGCCGATCGTCCGGCTGGTGCCGGCGGCGAGCTACACGATCAGGCAGGCGCGGCTGACTCCGGACGAGATGAAGGTCCACGCGATGACCGTCACCGCGCTTCAGCTCGCCTTCTGGGTCTCGGTCGCCCTCGGCTACGCCCAGATCGCCGTGCTGCTATACTGGCTGCCGATGATGATCGGCCTCGTGCTTCTCAACGTCTTTTTCCAGTGGCTGCCCCACGTCCCGTTCGACAAGACCGACCGCTACAACAAGGCGAGGGTCTATTGGCCGGTCGCGCACCGAATCCTGCTCGGGCAGAACCTGCATCTCGGCCATCATCTGTGGCCGTCCGTGCCGTTCTACAATTACCGGCCGCTCAACGACCGGCTGCAGCCGCAGTTCGAAAGCGCTCGAGGCTATGGCGGCCCCGCGGGCGAGGATGGTCAGCCGCTGCGCGCGCAGCCTACCGGCTGATACTCGAGGAGCGGGCTGCCGGAGCCGAGGCCCGGGACCCGGGAATAAGGGCCGATGAAGCGTTCCATGCCGGCCGAGACCGTCAGGCCCCAGCAGCCGCCGTCCGGACTCCGGAGCATCAGCTGGATTTTGGAAGACTGCCGGGAGGGCAGCGGACACGTCGCACGCATAGGGTAAAACATGCCGCCTAAACCCTTGGGGAGACGGCCAAGTTCCGGGTTCAAATCGGGAAACCGAACGACCTTAATTCAAGATAAAGAAGTTTGAGCGACAAGGGCCGGTCCGTGGGGGAGACCAGTGGCCAGCATCGTCGCGAAGCTGCGAGACATCGCAAAGATCGACCGATCGGTCGCCGACGAGGTGCGGCGCTCGCTGGTCGAGACTTTGTTCGCCTCCGCGACATCTCTCGGTGCGGGCGCAGTCGCTGGCGCAGCCTGCAGCACCGCCATCGCGCTGTCGAGCGGCGATCCCTGGCTGACCGCCATGGCGATCGCGATCGCTCTGACCGGAGCGCTGCGGCTGGCCCACGCCGTCTTCTTCCACCGGGTCAGGGAGCAGGACAGCCTGGGCAGCGCCCGCTCCGAAACGATCTACGAGCTCGGCGCCTGGACATACGCCGCCTTGCTGGGCGCGATGGCCCTGCTAACCCTGACCCGTTCGGACAACTCGCTCTACCACCTGCTCGCCGCAGTGCTCACCACGGGCTACGCGGCCGGGATCTGCGGACGCAATGCCGGCCGGCCGATCATCGCAATCGGCCAGCTGGCACTGGCCTCGGCGCCCATGTCGATCGGCCTCTTCCTCAGCACCGACCCTCTCCGCTGGGTGCTGGGCGGAGTCAATTGCGCCTTCATCATCGGCATGACCGACATCACGCTCCAGACCTATTCGGCGATCCTCAAGGCGATGTCCGCGACTCTCGAGCAACGCAGCCTGACCGAGCGGTTCGAGCGGCTGGCCCGGTTCGACGCGATGACCGGCCTCGAGAATCGCGGCGCCTTCCAGGAGCGTCTTCAGTCGGAGCTGGAGGCGGTGCAGTCGGGTGAGAATGGCGAGCTGGCGGTGCTCTGGGTCGATCTCGACAGGTTCAAGGAGATCAACGATTCGCTCGGCCACCCGACCGGCGACGGGGTGCTTTGCACGGTCGCCCGCCAGCTCTCGTCGATCGTCGAGGGGCGCGGAAGCGTCGCCCGCTTCGGCGGCGACGAGTTCGTCCTGCTGGCGCGCGGCACCAAGCCCTATTTCGCCGAGGAGCTGGCCCGGGAGGTGATGAGGGGCCTTACCGTGCCGATGACCATAGAGGGCGCGTCAATCCAGGTGACCGGATCGATCGGAGCGGCGGTGGCGCCCGGCCACGGCACCGAGGCCGACGTCCTGCTCCAGCATGCCGACATGGCGCTCTACCATGCCAAGGCGAACGGCCGGAACGACTTCTGCCTGTTCGAAGCGAAGATGCAGGACGAGTTCCAGCAGAAGCGCAGGCTCGAGGCGGCGCTCAAGGAAGCGATCGAGAAGGGCGAGCTCGAAGTCTATTACCAGCCGATCGTCGACCTCAAGACCAAGAAGGTCACCTGCTGCGAAGCCTTGCTGCGCTGGCATCATCCCGAGCTGGGGATGGTAAGTCCCGGCGTCTTCATTCCGATCGCCGAGAGCACCGGCCTGATCTCGCCGATCAGTCACTGGGTGCTCTACCAGGCGTGCGCGGCCGCGGCGCAATGGCCGGAGGACGTCAGCATCGCCGTCAACATGTCGCCGGCCCTGCTCAAGGATCTGCACCTCAGCCACATGATCCTCTCGGCGCTCTACCGTTCCGGCCTGGCGGCTCGGCGGCTCGAGCTCGAGATCACCGAGAGCGTTCTGCTCGAGGAGAATGCCCAGTCCAATTCGCTGATCCGCGAGTTCCAGAGGATCGGGCTGAAGCTGTCGATCGACGATTTCGGGACCGGCTATTCGTCGCTCACCTATTTGAAGAAATATCGCTTCGACAAGATCAAGATCGACACCACCTTCATCGCCGACGTGACCAAGAGCCGCGAGGCGCGGGCGATCATCCACGCCCTCGTCAGCCTCGCCGCCGAGCTCGACATGGAGATCGTCGCCGAAGGGATCGAGACCGAGACCCAGCTCGGCTACGTCACCGGCGCCGGCTGCACCGCGGCCCAGGGCTTCTTCCTCGGCCGGCCGGTGCCGGAATCGGTCATCCGCCGCCGGCTCGACGCCCAGGGGCGCGGCGAGGAATGGACGGAAGCGGACCCCGCTCCGGGCAGCCTCAGACGGCTGCAAGCCTAGTCTGAGCGCTGCCCAGGCGCCTCATGAGCTTCAGGTCCGCGTCGCTCAGGCGGAGCGCGCTGTCCGCCCATATCTCGACGATGGCGTTGAGCTCCTCGAGCGTGACCGGGTCGGAGACGCTGGAGGCACCATAGATGCCGCGATGCCCCGCGTGCCGGCGGCCGTTCTTGGCGATATAGGCGCGCACCGCCTCCTCGCCGCAGCCGGGATCGGCGAGGATGTGGACGATGCCCATGTCGTACATCTCCTCCGCCGAGTAGAGACGGTTGGACAGCATCATCTGCTCGGCGCGCGCCAGGCCGATCTTGCGGGACAGGAGGCTGTGCGCGCCCATTCCCGGGAACAGCCCGAAGGCGATCTCGGGCAGTCCGAACTTGGCGCCTTTTTCCGCGACGACGACGTTGAAGCTGAGCACGGCTTCGAAGCCGCCGCCGAGGGCGTCGCCCTGGACGAGGGCGATGGTGACGATCGGCAGCTCCAGGCGCCGCATGTTGTTGTGGAGGATCGAGACGCAGTCGCGGCCGTAGCGGACGAGGCCGTCGCGGTCGCCCGCTTCGATGAAGCGGGCGAACAGCTCGAGATCGCCCCCCAGGTTAAAGACGCCGGGAAAGCGCGATCCGAGCACGATATATTTCAGCGCCTCGTCGGGATCGGCGAACTCGCGCCCGATCTCCGCCTGCCAGCGCTGGAAATCGCGAAGCATCGCCAGGTTGAAATTGGGCCGCGCGAGCGGTGTCATATGTGTCCACAAGGTGCCGAGCGCCGCCTCCCAGCGGACCTCGAGCTGGCCGAGGTCGAACAGGCGCGTGCCCGCCGGGCGGTCGCGATGTTGCAGGGGCAGCGTCCCCGCGCGGCCCTCCGCGACGACCGCCATCGGGATCGCTTCGTCGGACGCCGGAAGACTGAAATGGTGATTCATCATTTTGCCCCAAGCATTTGGTGTACGCAGAAGTAAGCATATAACCGACTGTGGAACAATCGCGGGTAAGCACGTTTCGGGCGTTAACCGTTTAGGTGTTGCCCGGGAGGCTCGTATTGATCCGGATAAGGACCGTCAAATATCCATTCCGGATACAAATAAAAACGCTTGAGAAACAAAGATTTCGTTTCTAACCCGTAGGGGTGCGGGGGCACAGGCGGGTCCAGGGTGGGGGAAAAGGATGATCGTGAATCGTAACGGGCGCCGTAGCGCCGGGGCTCGTCTGTTGCTTTTCGGGACGACAGCCGGCCTGATTATGACCGTCGCCGGCACCGCCCACGCCGCCGGTTTTTATCTTCAGGAACAATCGGTTAGGGGATGGGGCCGGGCGAACTCCGGAGAGGTGGCCGATCAGGGCCCGGCATCGCTGTGGTGGAACCCGGCGGCGATCGCCGGCACAAAGGAGAAGGAAGGAGCCTTCGGAGCCACCGCCATCTTCCCGCGCGGCAGGGTCCGCGACGCGGGCACTTTGATCGACCGTCCTGGAGCGCCGCCGGCGCCGGTGGGCGGAATCGGCGAGCTCCGGGACCCGATCCTGCGCGGCGTCGCTCCGAACAACGCCTTCGCCCTTCCGCTCGGCGACCGGATCGCGATCGGCCTCGCCGTCACCGCCCCGTTCAGCTTCACCAGCGACTACGATCCGTCGGGCTGGCAGCGTTACTCCGCGATTCGCAGCCGGCTGCTCACGCTCGATTTCCAGCCTTCGCTCGGGGTCAAGGCGACCGACTGGCTCAGCGTCGGCGCGGCCGTGAACGTCCAGTATAGCGACGCCTGGCTTTCCAACGCTCTCCCCAACCTGACTCCGGGGTCACCGGACGGCCGCCTTCGGCTCACCGGCAGCGGCTGGGACCTGGGCTGGAGCGCGGGCCTGCAGCTGCACCCGGCGGAGCGGGTAACGATCGGCGCCGCCTACAAGTCCGCGGTCGAGCACAAGCTCGAGGGCCCGGTCGAGATCACCGGCCTCGCCGGCCCTCTGGCAGCCCGCAACCTGCGGGCGAAGACGGTGGCGCGCTTCACCACTCCCTGGCAGTTCACCATCGGTGCACGGCTCGGAGTCACCCAAGGGCTGACTCTCAACGCCCAGGCCGTTCGTTTCGGCTGGAGCAAGTTCGACCAAATCGAGATCGACACCCCGATCAGCAATGCGATCGAGCAAAATTACAAGGATACGTGGAGCGTCGCCGTCGGCTTCGACCAGGCGCTCGGCGAGCGGCTGACCCTGCGCGCCGGCGTCCAGGTGGATGCGACGCCGACCCGCGACTCCGGCCGCGATCCGCGAGTGCCGGACGGCGACCGGGTCAACTACAATGTCGGAGCGACCTACCGGATGAGCGAGCGCATCACTCTGGACGCGGCGGCCG
>DATHBY010000389.1:0-1896 GCA_035295885.1 Allosphingosinicella sp. | reverse complement strand
CACCCTGCTCTGGTACCGCCTCGCCTGCGGCCTGCCCCGCGCTCTGCCGAGGCAGAGCCTGGCCGAGGCCGACGCCAAGAGCTCGGCGGCGATCCAGTCGGATTACCGGCTGGTGCTGGAGCGGCTCGGGCCCTGCGTTCGGACGAGGGGCCGGGGCTGAGCACCCCTCTCCCGCTTTCCGCGGGAGAGGGACTCAGTAGGACGTCAGCTCCACGCCGACCCCCGCGCAATCCGAATAGATATCCGGCTTTCGCGTTGCCACCCGCAGCCCCGTCACTCCGCGCCGGGCGGCGACGAGGTCGTAAATCTCCCGGGCCACCGTTTCCTGCAGGTTGAATCGGCGGCCCTCGATCAGGGCGCCGATCTCGGTGCGGAGGAAATCGTAATCCCAGGCCCCGCCCGGCCGGTCGTCGGCGGGAAAGCTGGACTCGTCCACCCAGACCTCGACCGTGACGAGCAGCCGCTGCGGAGCGCCCACCTCGAAATCGTGGAAGCCGATGTCGGCGGCGACGCAATAATCTTCGAGCACGATCTTGCGACTCTTCGGCGCCAGCCGCGCGGGCACGAGGCCGTCGAGCTTCACCGCCTCATCCATCGTCCGGCTCCAGGAATTGCACGTCGCGGTGAAGGCCCAGAAAGCGCTGTCCGCCGTCGAGCGTGAGCGTCTGCCCGGTGAAGGTCGGCGTGGCAATGATGAAGCGCAGGGCTGCAACTATGTCCTCGACCCGGACGCCCCGGCGCAGCGCGTTGAGCGAGTGCACCGCTTCGAAATTTTCCGGGCTCTGGGCGCCGGAGAGCAAGGTCACCGACGGCGCGATCCCGCAGACGCGGATTCCGCGCGGCGCCCAGGCCCGGGCGCAGAGCTCGGTCAGCCCGGCGAGGCCGGACTTGGAGATCGTGTAGGTGAAGAAATCGGGGTTGGGATGCGCCAGCTTCGAATCGAGCAGGTTGACGATCAGGCCCCCGCCCCCGGCCCGCGCCGCGAAGGCCTGGGAAAGAAGCGCCGGCGCCCGCAGGTTGGCCGAGAGATTCGCCTCCCAGCCCTCGATGGTGAAATCGTCGGCGCCGTCATAGACGAAGCGGGAGGCGTTGTTGACCAGCAGCCGCGCCGGCGGAAGCCCCTCCAGAGCCGCCATCACCCGCTGCGCCGCATCGGGCGACGCGAGGTCGGCGGCGACCGTCGCGGCGCCGCCCAGCTCCCGCGCCAGCGCCTCCGCCTCCGCGGCCGAGCGGTTGAAATGAATGAGCAGATGCCAGCCGTCGTCGGCCAGCGCCCGGCACAAGGCGGCGCCGATCCGCTTCGCGCCGCCGGTGACGATCGCCGTCCGCGGCCCATCGAACTCGCTGGCCATGGCGCCGGATAGGATAGACGAGGGTCCGGACTCAAGGCGGCAAGGCTTGCCGCCGGGCCTTCGCGCGGCCAGAGTCGCCGGCGCAATGCCGATGCCCCCGCCCCCCGAAGACCTCGCCGGCCTCTCTTTGGCCGAAATCGCCCGGCTGGCCGAGGAGAAGAAGCTGCCCCCGGTCGACAGATGGGATCCGTCCCATTGCGGCGACAGCGAGATGCGAATCGCCCGGGACGGCATTTGGTATCATCAGGGCAGCCCGATCGGACGCCAGGCGATGGTCCGCCTCTTCTCGACCATATTGAGGCGCGAGCCCGACGGCCGCTTCGTGCTTGTGACTCCCGTCGAGAAGCTCGACATCGACGTCGAGGACGCGCCGTTCGTCGCCGTCGAGCTCAAGGCGGAGGGCGAAGGCGAGGCGATGTCGCTCGCCTTCCGCCTCAACACCGGAGAGGTCGTCATCGCGGGGCCGGATCACCCGCTGCGCTTCGAGGCGGGCCCGGAAGGCCCCCATCCCTATCTCGAGGTCCGCGGCGGCCTCGACGCCCTC
>DATHBY010000388.1:0-2389 GCA_035295885.1 Allosphingosinicella sp. | reverse complement strand
CCGGCTGCTGACCCTCGTTCATGCCGGTCTGGTCCGGCTTGCCATCGCCTTCGGCTGCGCCATCCCTTATTGGTTCGCCCAGCCCGAGCCTCGCCAGGCGAGCCTGCTCGCGCTGACCGTGCTGCTCGCGGTGGCGACCGCATTCGGCTATTCCTGCCTCGCCCTGGTGCTCGCTCGCGCCGCCCCGACGGGGGCCGTCCAGTGGGGGCTGGAACGAGGTGAGCGACGCCCGGCGCCCGCAGGGCCGCGGCGATGAGCGCCGAACCCGCCTTCATCGAGTCGCTGAGGGCGCTTGCCACCCATCCCGCCGCGCGCGGGCTTCTGGACGACGCGGCGGTCCTCGACATGGACGGCCGCTCCCTCGTCCTCACCCACGACATGCTGGTCGAGGGCGTCCACTATCTCGCCGGCGATCCTCCCGCCGACGTCGCCTGGAAGCTGGTCGCCGTGAATCTCTCGGATCTCGCCGCCAAGGGCGCCCGCCCGATCGGGGCGCTGCTCGGCTACAGCCTCGGCGAGGACGAATGGGACGAAGCCTTCGTGGAGGGCCTGGCGACGGCGCTGACCGCCTTCGGCCTGCCGCTGCTCGGCGGCGACACCGTTCGGGGGCTCGGACCGCGCACCCTGGCGCTCACCGCCCTCGGCGAGGCCGGTGGGCCGGTGCCCTCGCGGGCCGGCGGGCGGGCCGGCGACCATCTCTGGGTCAGCGGATCGATCGGCGACTCGGGCGCGGGGCTGCGCGGCCTCAAGGGCGAGATCGCCCGCGAGCCCTTCCTGGTCGAGCGCTACCGCAATCCGAGGCCCCGGCTCGAGGCGGGCGAACGGCTGGCGCCGCTGGTCGGGGCGATGATGGACGTCTCGGACGGCCTCCTCATCGACGCTTGGCGCCTCGCGGGCTCGAGCCGGGTCGCGGCGCAGATCGACCTGGCGTCGCTGCCGCTGTCGGCGGAGTATCTCGCGACCCTGGGGGAGGGCCGCGAGGCCCGGCTGGCGGCGGCGACCGCCGGCGACGATTACGAGCTGCTGTTCGCCGCCTCCCCCGGCCGGGCGGCGGAGATCCTCGCGCTGCAGGACGAGCTCGGACTCCCGTTGAGCCGCATCGGCGCGCTTGCCGCGGGCTCGGGCCTGCGTCTGACGGACGGGGTTTCGGCCGTGCCCCTTCCTCCGCGACTCGGCTGGGAGCATCGCTGAACAGCCACGGTTGAATCCCGCGCACAAGCCCCCTAAAGGGCGCGGCACATCCGGGCGCGTCCGCGCCGGGGCCGTTGCCCTGCCCGGCTCAGCATCACAGGGGAAGGAACCTTCTATGGAAGTCGTGCTCATTGCCATAGCCTGCGGAGTGGCCGCGGTGCTCTACGGCATCCTCACCAGCCTCCAGGTGCTGAAATCCTCGGCCGGCAATGAGCGAATGGTCGCGGTCGCCGCCGCCATCCAGGAAGGCGCCAAGGCCTATCTGTACCGCCAGTACATCACGATCGCGATCGTCGGCGTGGTCGTCGCGGCGCTGGTCTTCTTCTTCCTCGGCGCCATCGAGGCCGCCGGCTTCGTCATCGGCGCCCTGCTCTCGGGCGCCGCCGGCTTCATCGGCATGAACATCTCGGTCCGCGCCAACGTGCGCACCGCCGAGGCCGCCCGGACCAGCCTCCAGCGCGGGCTCACCGTCGCCTTCAGGGCCGGAGCGATCACCGGAATGCTGGTCGCGGGGCTGGCCCTGCTCGCCATTTCGGTCTTCTTCTTCATCCTCGTCGACACCCTGGACTTCACCCCGAACGACCGCCAGGTCGTCGACGCGCTCGTCGCCCTCGCCTTCGGCGCCTCCCTGATCTCGATCTTCGCCCGTCTCGGCGGCGGCATCTTCACCAAGGCCGCCGACGTCGGCGCCGACCTGGTCGGCAAGGTCGAGGCCGGCATTCCCGAGGACGATCCCCGCAACCCGGCCGTGATCGCCGACAATGTCGGCGACAATGTCGGCGACTGCGCCGGCATGGCCGCCGATTTGTTCGAAACCTATGTCGTCACCGTCGGCGCCACCATGGTGCTGATCGCCTTGCTGATCTCCGGCACGCCCGGCGACCTGCTCGCGCTGATGAGCCTGCCGCTGATCATCGGCGGCGTGTGCATCATCACCTCGATCATCGGCACCTTCATGGTGCGGCTGGGCAAGGGCCAGTCGATCATGGGCGCGCTTTACAAGGGCTTCTGGACGACGGCCCTGCTGTCGATCCCGGCCATTTTCCTGGCCACCGCCTTCACCATCGGGGACCTTTCCGATCCGTTCGGTTCGATGAACGAGGTGATCGGTTCGTTCGGCCGCGCCGAGGCGATGGAGAGCTATACCGGCATGGACCTGTTCTACTCGATGCTCGTGGGCCTGGCGGTCACCGGGCTG
>DATHBY010000387.1:0-3208 GCA_035295885.1 Allosphingosinicella sp. | reverse complement strand
GGGCAGATCCAGCCGCTTTATGCCGTCTCGGGCGAGCCGCGCATCGAGGAGTGGGAGGCGCCGCACCTCGCCGGCTATCGCGGCATGGGGCCCGTCCGGGTCGGCAATGCCGCCTACTTCCAGATCCAGCACGACGCCTATGGCCAGATCATCCTGTCCAACGTCCAGGCCTTTTTCGACGAGCGGCTGCTCCGGACGGCGACGGCGGCCGACTTCCAGGCGCTGGAGAAGGTCGGCGAGCGGGCCTGGGAGATGCACGACCAGCCGGACGCCGGACTTTGGGAATACCGCACGCGCAGCGCCGTCCACACCTACAGCTCGGTGATGAGCTGGGCGGGCTGCGACCGTCTGGCCAACGCCGCCGACGTGCTCGGGCTCCGCGACCGGGCAGCCTTGTGGCGGGAGCGGGCGGAGGCGATCCGCGCCCGCATCGAGAAGGACGCTTGGTTCGAGCCCGAAAGCCGCTTCGGCGCCAGCTTCGGCGGCGGCGAGACCGACGCGAGCCTGCTTCAGCTCGTCGACATGCGCTTCCTGGCGCCCGACGATCCGCGCTTCGCTGCGACCTTCCAGGCGGTGGAGCGAGAGCTGCGGCGCGGCGAGCACATGCTGCGCTATGCGGCGGAGGACGATTTCGGCCTGCCCGAGACCGCGTTCAACTTCTGCAGCTTCTGGCTGATCGAGGCGCTTCACCTCGCCGGCCGCACCGAGGAGGCGCGCGCGCTTTACGAGAAGACGCTGGAGCGGCTCACCCCCGCCGGCCTTCTTTCGGAAGATACCGATTTCGAGACCGGGGAGTTGTGGGGCAATTATCCGCAGACCTACTCTCTGGTCGGCCTGATCAACTGCGCGATGATGCTGTCCAAACCGTGGAGCGCCATAAGATGAGCCGCCTCATCGTCATCTCGAACCGGGTCGCCGCGCCCAAGCCGGAAGGGGAGGGCGGTGCCCAGGGCGGCCTCGCCGTCGCGCTTTCCGCGGCCTTGCGGGAGTATCGTGGCCTGTGGTTCGGCTGGTCCGGCAACAAGACGGAGGAATTCACCGGCCACATCGATTTCCAGCGCCACGAAGGCGTCACGTCCGCGACGATCGACCTCGAGGAACAGGACGTCGAGGAATATTATAACGGCTATGCGAACCGGACGCTGTGGCCGCTCTTCCACTACCGCATCGACCTCGCCGAATATGATCGCAGCTTCGCCGGCGGCTACGAGCGGGTGAACGCCCGCTTCGCCGAGACGGTGCAGCCGCTGATCGAGCCGGATGACCTTATCTGGGTGCACGACTACCACCTAATCCCGCTCGGCCGCATGCTGCGCGAGCGCGGCCTTAGGAATCGGATGGGCTTCTTTCTCCACATCCCCTGGCCGCCGTCGCGACTGATGGTGTCCTTGCCCTTCCACGAGGGCCTCGCGCTGTCCTTGCTCGCTTATGACGTGGTCGGCTTCCAGACGGAGGAGTGGCTGGAAAGCTTTCAGAATTATGTCGAGCGCGAGCTTGGCGGCCATTGCGAGCCGGACGGAACAATCCATGTCGGCGGACGCTCGGTGCACGCCGCGGCCTACCCAATCGGCATCGACTATAAGGAATTCCGAGCTGCGGCGGACAGCGAGGGCGCGCGGATTGCTTTCGACCGCCTCAAGAAGAGCGCCGACGGCCGCCGCACCATAATTGGCGTGGACCGGCTCGATTATTCCAAGGGGCTGGAGGAGCGCTTCCTCGGCTACCGCCGCTTCCTGGAAGAGAATGAGGAATGCCGCGGCCGGATCTTCATGCTCCAGGTGGCGCCCCCGTCGCGCGGCGAGGTGCATACGTATGAGACGATCCGCGAAAGCCTCGACGAACTCTCCGGCCGGATCAACGGTGAATTCGCCGAGGTCGATTGGGTACCGATCCGCTACGTCAACCAGGGCTATGGGCGAGAGGACCTTGCCGGCTTCTACCGGGCCGCGGAGATCGGCCTGATCACGCCGCTGCGCGACGGCATGAACCTGGTCGCCAAGGAGTATGTGGCCGCACAGGACCCGGAAGACCCCGGCGTTCTTATCCTCTCCCGCTTCGCCGGTGCCGCCTTGCAGCTGAAGGACGCCCTGCTGGTCAACCCGTACAGCAAGGAGGAGATTTCCGACGCGATCCTACAGGCGATCAAGATGCCGCAGGAGGAGCGCATCCGGCGCTGGCAGGCGATGAACGAGGTGGTCCGGCGCGAGGACGTGGTGTGGTGGCGAAAGGCGTTCGTCACCGCGCTTCAGGGGACCGGGCAGGAGGCGGACTGAAGCTGCTCGTCCCCCCGGACTTGATCCGGGGTCCACCTTACTTGGCTGCCAAGAAGAAGAAGAGAAAGAAGAAGGTGGACGCCGGATCAAGTCCGGCATGACGCCTGCTAGGGGTAGGCGATCCGCACCTTCGCCGCCGCCGCGCGGGCCAACGCCCGCGCATCGTCCGCCGTCGCGCCGGTGGCGAGCGCGACGCCCATTCGCCGGTCGGGGCGGGTGACAGGCTTGCCGAAGATGCGCACGTCCACCTCGGCGCCCGCGCCGCCGAGCGCCAGCGCCTCAGCCAATCCTTCGAAGGCGAAGTCGTCCGAGTTGCGGTCCGCCAGAATCACTGCCGAGGCGGCGGCGGGGGCGGTGAGGGTGAGGTGCGGGATCGGCAGGCCGAGGACCGCACGGGCGTGGAGGTCGAACTCGGACAGGTTCTGCGAGATCAGCGTCACCATGCCGGTGTCATGCGGGCGCGGGGAGAGTTCGGAGAAGATCACTTCCTCGCCTTGAACGAAGAACTCGACGCCGAACAGGCCGTAGCCGCCGAGATCGTCCACCACCTTGCGCGCCATCTCCTCGGCGCTGCGCAGCGCGGCCGCCGACATCGGACTCGGCTGCCAGCTTTCGCGATAGTCGCCGCGCTCCTGCCGGTGGCCGATCGGCGGGCAGAACAGCACGCCGTCGCGGGTCCGCACGGTCAGCAGGGTGATCTCATAGTCGAAGCGGATGAACTCCTCGACGATCACCCGCACCCGGTCGCCCCGCATCCCCGCCACGGCATGGTCCCAGGCGCGGCGCAGGCTGGCGGCTTCTTCCACCGTGCTCTGGCCCTTGCCGGAAGAGGACATGACCGGCTTCATCACGCACGGGAAGCCGGCATGCGCGGCCGCCGCCTCCGCTTCCTCGAAGCTTTCCGCAAAGCCATAGCGCGAGGTCCTGAGGCCGAG
>DATHBY010000386.1:0-1793 GCA_035295885.1 Allosphingosinicella sp. | reverse complement strand
GCGTGCTTCTCACCCTCGCCAGCGCCGCCGTCGCCTTCCTGCTGGTGCGCGGCGACCCGAGCTGGTTCTTCGGGATCATCCCGGAATCGCTCGCCAACGGGCGCGACCCTTCGGCCAGCGCCGAGGCGCTGCGCCGGACGCTCTACGAGCGCCACGACGACATGCTGGCCACCTTCGCCACCTATCTGTTCACGCACAACAGCCAGATCGCCATCTTCGCCTTCGCCCTCGGCTTCGCCTTCGCGGTGCCGACGATCCTCCTCATCCTCTACAACGGACTGATGCTTGGCGCCTTCTTCTCGGTCTTCGCGGCCAAGGGGCTCGCCTTCAACCTCGGCGGCTGGCTTGCGATCCACGGCACCACCGAATTGTTCGCGATCAACATCGCCGGAGCGGCCGGGGTCCGGATCGGCACCGCCATCGCCTTTCCCGGGCGCGACACCCGCACCGAATCCGCGGTCCGCGCGGGCCGCTCGGCGGCTCTGGCCATGGCCGGGACGGTGATCATGCTCGCCGTCGCGGGACTCCTCGAAGGGATCGGCCGGCAAACCATCGTCGACGACGCTTCGCGCTACATGATCGGAGCGGCGATGCTGGCCGGGTGGCTCGCTTATTTCTACATGCCGCGAAGGAGGCGCGATGCGCCGCCCGTTCAGCGATAGACCGGGCGGCCCAGTCTCGATGCGGCGCGGCTTCGTCACGCCCGAAGGCGTCGACCTTCAGCTCGAGCTCGGCTCGGCCGGGACTCGAGCGGCCGCCTTCATGCTCGATGCGATGATGATCTTCGGAATCCTCATCGTCATGAGCATCGCCCTCGGGCTGACGGCTCTGGCGGCGAAGTCGGAAGTGCTGATCATCCTCTGGCTGCTCGGCTTCTTCCTTCTGCGCAACGGCTGGTTCTCGCTGTTCGAGATGGGCGGCCGCGGCGCGACCCCGGGCAAGAGGCTGATGGGCCTTCGGGTCGTCGCCCGCGACGGCGCCCGGCTCACCGGCGGAGCCGTCATCGCCCGCAACGCGATGCGCGAGATCGAGGTCTTCCTGCCTCTGTCCTTCCTCGGCCAGCAGGCGGCCGAGGGCACGGCGGACGCCTTCCTGGTGATCTTCGCCCTGGTGTGGAGCGGCATCTTCCTCTTCTTCCCGCTGTTCAACCGCGACCGGCTTCGAATCGGCGACCTCGTCGCCGGAACCTGGGTCGTCCGCGAGGTCCGGACCAAGCTCGGCGCCGATCTCGTCCACGCCCCCGAGCGGCCGCGGCGGACCTTCACCGAGGCGGCGCTCAACCTCTACGGGGTCTACGAGCTGCAGACGCTCGAGGACGTGCTTCGCGCCGGCCAGGACGAGGCGATCGCCACCGTCGCCCGGACCATTCGCGACAAGGCGGGGATCGACGAATGGGGCAACGATTACGAGTTCCTGTCCGATTATTACGCCGCCCTGTGCGCCCGGCTCGAGGGCGGGCTGCTGGTCGGCCGGCGCCGGGAGAACAAGTTCGAGCAGGCGCTCACCCGGCGATGAGCGTCAGGCGCGCCGCCGCAGGCGGAACAGGAGCTGGCGCACGGTTGCTCCGGTGATCGGGTCGCGCCACTCGGGGGCGACTTCCGCCAGCGGCTCGAGCACGAAATTGCGGCGGCGAAATTCGGGGTGAGGGACGATGAGGCCGTCTCCGCCCCAGGCGCCTCGCGACCACAGGATGATGTCGAGGTCGAGGACCCTCGGCCCCCAGCGGCGGCCGCCGCGCCGGTCGAAGTCGAGCTCCACCTGCTTGAGGCGGGCGAGCAGGGCAGGGGGGTCGA
>DATHBY010000385.1:0-1502 GCA_035295885.1 Allosphingosinicella sp. | reverse complement strand
TGCAGATGCCGCGCTGGGCCGCGGCCCTGCTCGCCGGAGTCGCCTTCGTCGCTTTGCTTGCCCGGGCGGTCGGGGGCCTCAGGCCGATCACCGACACGCTCGACCGGGTCGGCTTCACCGCCGGCTCGACCCGGATTTCGCTTCTCACGGTGCTTCAGGGCCTGGTGACCCTGGTCGCCATCTACGCCGTGGCGAAGCTCCTCAACCGGATCGCCGGCCATTCGATCCGCCGGGCCAGCGGCCTCGACGCGACCCAGCAGCTGCTCGGCCAGAAGCTCGCCAGCGTCGCCATCCTGGTCGCCGCCTTCTTCATCGGCATCGACCTCATCGGCATCGACCTCACCGCCCTCGCCGTCTTCTCCGGCGCTTTCGGCCTTGCCGTCGGCTTCGGCTTTCAGAAGACGTTCGGCAACCTGATCGCCGGGATCATCCTGCTGATGGACCGGTCGATCAAGCCGGGCGACGTCATCGTCGTCGGCGAAAGCTTCGGGCACGTCACCAAGATCGGCGTCCGCGCCGTCTCGATCGTCACCCGCGACGGCAAGGAGCATTTGATCCCCAACGAGAATCTGATGACCCAGGAGGTCGAGAACTGGTCCTATTCCAGCCGCGACGTGCGAGTGCACATTCCGGTCGGGGTCGCCTATGATTGCGACCTGCCGCTCGCCCAGAAGCTGATGATCCAGGCCGCCACCGAGTCGCACCGGGTGATGAAGAACCGGCCGCCCAGGGTCTGGCTGACGGCGTTCGGGGAGAGCAGCGTCGACCATGAGATATTGGTGTGGATCAGCGATCCGGAGCAGGGCGTCGGCGGCATCCGCTCGGAGGTCCTCAACCGGGTCTGGGCGCTGTTCAAGGAACACGGAATCGCGATCCCGTTCCCCCAGCGCGACCTCCACGTAAAGGATTGGCCCGGGCCGCCAGCCATTGGCCGGTAACGGTCAGGCAAATCGTCACCCCGGACTTGGTCCGAGGTCCACCTTCTTCGATCCCGCCCTCGTCCAAGGAAAGGTGGATGCCGGATCAGGTCCGGCATGACGAGGGCGCGCGCTTCGGACGGCGATCAGCCAGGAAGCCGCTGGGCCAGGGCGCCCAAGCCCTTCTCCAGCTCCTCGGCCAGCCGCTCGGCGGCGGCTCGGACCGGCATTCCGGCATCGTCGAGCTTGAGGAGGGCGCCGACCCCGGCCGACGCCCAGCGGGCGGTTTCGGCGGCGAGGTTGTCGAAACGCTTCTGGTCGATCGGCAGGGCGCGGGCATAGGCCGAGCTGATCCGGGCGGCTTCGTCGAGGACTTCGTCCTTCGGCGAAAGCGAGGCCCGGCCAGCCATCTCCTCGACCAGGGCCAGCACCTGCCGCAGCTGCGCGATCTGGGCGCCGGCGTCGGCGAGGCCGGGGGCATAAAGAGGCGGCTGCTGCTGCGTCATGCCCGGCAGGATAGCCCCGGAGGGCTAAGGAAGGGTTGAGAGCAGCCTTCGCTGGGACGACAGGATTATTGAGGCGTGG
>DATHBY010000384.1:0-2290 GCA_035295885.1 Allosphingosinicella sp. | reverse complement strand
GGCGCCACGGCGCCAGCCTCGTCGCCGCGTGGATCAGGAACGGCGTGTAGGTCGCGCGCCGGGTGATCGTCCGGTCCATGTCGTAAATCGCGAGCCGCGCCTTCATGCAAAGGGCTCAAGCAGTCGCGCCCCGCCTTGTCCAGAGTTGCCCGCAGTGGGGAATTGAAGCATGACTCGCGAATGAGCACCGTCGCCCGTTACACCGACAGCGTAGAGGAAGGCCGGCGGGTGCTCCGTTTCCAGGGCGACCTGACCCTGTCGCGGCTGGGCCCGCTGCCGAACCGGCTCGACCGGCTGAAGGGCCGCGATTTCCTGATCGACCTCAGCGGCGTCGGCCGGATGGACACGATCGGGGCCTGGATCGTCCACCGCACCGCGCGCGAGCGCGGCGGCGAGATCGTCGGCGCCGACGAAGGCGCGGCCACCCTGCTCAGGCAGGTCGAGAAGGCCGATCAGCCGGTCAAGGTCCGCCCCGATCCGCCGGCGCCCTTCCAGCGGGTGCTGACCCAGCTCGGCGACGCCACCGTCGAGGCCGGCCACACCTTCGTCGGTCTCCTCGGCTTCTTCGGCGGAATGCTGGTCTCGCTCCTCAACGTCATCCGCCAGCCGCGCCGATTCCGCCTCAACGCCGTCGTCCAGCGTTTCGAGGTGGTCGGAGTCCACGCTTTCGGGATCATCGGCCTGATGAGCTTCCTCGTCGGAATCGTCATTGCCCAGCAGGGCGCGGTGCAGCTTCGCCAGTTCGGCGCGGAGGTGTTCACGGTGAACCTGATCGGACGAAGCTCGATCAAGGAACTGGGCGTGCTGATGACGGCGATCATGGTCGCCGGCCGCTCCGGCTCCTCCTTCGCCGCCCAGCTGGGATCGATGAAGCTCGCCGAGGAGGTCGACGCGATGCGCACCATCGGAGTCTCGCCCATGGAGGCGCTGGTCCTCCCGCGGGTCTTCGCCACCGTGCTGATGATGCCGCTGCTCAGCTTCTACGCCGCCATAGTCGCGATCATCGGCGGCGGCATCTTCACCTGGGTCTCGCTCGACATCCCCCCGGTCACCTTCGTCCAGCGGATCCGCGAGGTCGTGCCGCTGACCGATCTCTGGCAGCTGCTCATCAAGGCGCCGGTCTTCGGGCTGATCATCTCGCTGGCCGGCTGCTTCCAGGGCATGCAGGTCAAGTCCGATGCCGAGGAAGTGGGCCTCAGGACCACCACGGCCGTCGTCCAGGCTATCTTCCTGGTCATCGTCCTCGACGCCTTCTTCGCGGTGTTCTTCACGGAGATCGGCTGGCTGTGAGCGAGGCTGAAGAGACGGTCATCGAGGTCCACGGCCTCAGGAACAGCTTCGGCGAGGCCGTCATCCACGACGGGCTCGACCTCGAGGTGAAGCGCGGCGAGATCCTCGGCGTGGTCGGCGGCTCCGGCACCGGCAAATCGGTTATGATGCGTTCCATCATCGGCCTGCAGCGGCCCGATGAGGGCGAAGTCCGGGTGTTCGGCGAGCCGATGCTCGACCGGGACGACGCCCAGCTCCAGGGCATCCGCAAGCGCTGGGGCATATTGTTCCAGGGCGCGGCCCTGTTCTCGACCCTGACCGTCGCCGAGAACGTGCAGGTGCCGCTTCGCGAATTCTACCCGCGCCTGTCGGAACGGCTGCTCGACGAGATCGCGGCCTACAAGATCGTCATGGTCGGCCTCTCGCCCGACGCCGGCCCTAAATTCCCCGCCGAGCTGTCCGGCGGCATGAGGAAGCGCGCCGGAATTGCCCGCGCCCTCGCTCTCGATCCGGAGCTGCTCTTCCTCGACGAGCCCACCGCCGGCCTCGACCCGATCGGCGCCGCCGCCTTCGACCAGCTGATCGTGGATCTCCGCGAGAGGCTGGGCCTCACCGTGTTCCTGATCACTCACGATCTCGACACGCTCTACACCATCTGCGACCGTGTCGCCGTGCTCGCCGACCGCAAGGTGATCGCGGTAGGAACGATTCCGGAATTATTGGCTTTGGACCACGAATGGATACAGGAGTATTTCAGAGGTCCGCGAGGCCGGGCGGCCGAAGAGGCCATGGAAGCCGAAGCCGAGGCACGGACCGCCGAAGCGAACGGGGGGACTGAGGCATAATGGAAACCCGCTCGAACCATATATTGGTAGGCGCCGTCGTCCTCGGCATGCTCGTGGCCGTGGTGCTGTTCATCGTCTGGCTGAGCCAGGCCGGGGGGGACCAGGACAAGAAGTACGACATCCTGTTCAGCCAGGCGGTCGAGGGGCTGGCCAAGGGCAGCGCCGTCACCTTCTCC
>DATHBY010000383.1:0-6068 GCA_035295885.1 Allosphingosinicella sp. | reverse complement strand
TTCGCGCGGGGTCCCGGGGTTCGTGCTAGGGCTCGCGGCGATCGGCGTCGGCCTCTCGGCTGCGCTCGACTGGGGGCGCGACGTGGGCATCGTCGGTGAGCCGGCGCGGCGGCTCGGCCGCCTTGGCCGCGGCCGCCTCCTCGTCCTCGCTCATGCCCTTCTTGAAGCTCTTCAGCCCCTTGGCGACGTCGCCCATCATCTCGGAGAAGCGGCCCTTGCCGAACAGCAGCAGGATGATCACTCCGACCACCAGCCAGTGCCAAATGCTCAACCCGCCCATGATGTGTCTCCAATGATCTTCCGGAGCTACCTAGTCCCCCTGCGCTCCACTTTCCACCCCACAGCGAGATCGCGTCGGGCCGACACATTCCGTCATTGCGAGCGAAGCGAAGCAATCCAGTGCCGCCTCGGAGGCTGGCTGGATTGCTTCGTCGCTACGCTCCTCGCAATGACGGAGGAGCTGATCCCGGGAACGACGGTCAGGCCTCGGCTTCCTCTTCGTCGTCCATCTCCTCGTGCCCGAGCTGCTCCATCGCTGCGTCGATCGGGTCGAGAAGGCCGGCCGCCTTGAGATCGTCGAGGCCGGGCAGGTCGCGCCGGCTCTCCAGCCCGAAATGGGCGAGGAAGGCGGGGGTGGTGGCGTAGATGAGCGGCCGCCCCGGGGCCTCGCGGCGGCCGGCGGGGCGGACCCAGCCCGCTTCCATCAGCACGTCCAGGGTCCCCTTCGAGATCTGGACTCCGCGTATCGCCTCGATCTCCGCTCGGCTGACCGGCTCGTGATAGGCGACGATCGCCAGCGTCTCGACGGCGGCCCGGGACAGCCGCCTTGTCTCGTCCCGCTCGCGCCTGAGGATGAAGGCGAGGTCCGGAGCGGTCTGGAAATGCCAGCGCCTGCCGCGTTCGACCAGCTCGATGCCGCGCCCGTCATAATGTCGAGCCAGCTCGGTCAGCGCCGCGCCGACGTCGACCTCCGGCCCGACATGGGCCGCGATATCGTCGGCGGTCATCGGCTCCTCGGCCGCGAACAGCACCGCCTCGACGGCGCGCAGGCTGTCGTCCATCCCGATCATGCCGCCCTTATGAAGAGCGGCTCGAACGCCCCCTTCTGCTCGATCTCGACCCGGCCTTTGCGGGCCAGCTCCAGGGCGGCGACGAAGCTGGACGCGAGCGCGGATTTCCGGAACTCCCCGTCCTGGGTTTCGGGAAGGAACGTCTCGATCCGGGTCCATTCGACCCTGCTGCCGATCATCCGCTCGACCCGCGCCAGCGCCTCCTCGAGAGTCATCACCGGCCGCCGGGCGACGATATGGAAAGCCGGCTCGCTTCGCGCCCGCACCGAACCGTAGGCCGCGATTATGTCGTAAAGCTCGGCCTGCCACAGCGACTTGCGGATGACCCGAAGCCCCTCCGGAGCCCCGCGAAGGAAGACGTCGCGGCCGAGCCGGTCGCGGCCGAGCAGCCGCGCCCCCACCTCGCGCATCGCCGAGAGCCGCTGAAGCCGAAGCTGAAGCCGCATCGCCAGCTCCTCGGGGCTGGGATCGGCCTCCTGGTCGCGGGGGAGAAGCAGGCAGGACTTCAGATAGGCGAGCCACGCGGCCATGACGAGATAGTCGGCCGCGATCTCGAGCTTGAGCTTCTTGGCGTCGGCGATGAAGGCGAGATATTGCTCGACCAGGGCCAGGATCGAGATCGTCGCCAGGTCGACCTTCTGCGAGCGCGCCAGAGTCAGCAGCAGGTCGAGCGGGCCTTCCCACCCGTCGAGGTCGAGAGTCAGCCGGTCGGCTTCGGACGCCGGCGCCGCCGTATCGAAGGAATCGTCCCAGTCCATCCGTGAAGATTAGGACCTCGAGCGCCGGATGCGAAGGACATTCTGCACCTCCGGCGCCTCTCACGGAGCCGCGGCACCAGCGTCGGGTCAGGCGAAGTTCGCACCCCGCACCGTGAGCGTGATCGCCTCGACAGCGACCGGCCGGGCCCTCAGGTTGAAGCCGATGAACAGGGGCCCGTACACTTTCGCCGGGATCCTGATCAGGCACTCCGAGCCGATCGCGAACGGACCCTCCTTCGCCGGCTCGCTCCCCTCGGGTTTTTCGGGCGTTTCTCCGCCGGTCTCCGAATAGCTGGCCGAACTGCCGCCGAGGCGGCCGAGCAGGCAGCCGGGCATTGCCGAGGGGAGCAGCAGCTCGGTCGTCGCGAGCTTCAGACCGGACACACCGTCCGGTCCGCAGGACAGGCCCGTGACCGGAACGAAGCTCCATTTCCCGGTCGCGCTCAGCCGGAGATGGCTGATCCCGGTGACGGTCTCGGCGACCATCACCCACAGCGTCTGGACGGTCGACCCCGCTTCCGGCAATGCCGGCGTGAACTCGATCCACTGAGTGCTCATTCTCGGCCCCTTCAGCAATTCCTTCGGACAGTCGTCGCGCGTCCCGCCTTCTGCTCCGCCGCCAGCGCCGCCGCCTGCTCCGGCGAAGCGGCAATCAGCGCGAGACATGCCTCGCCGCGAGTTTCGCAGACGACGGAAAAAACCTTCATCCGCTTCGGCTCGCCGGCCGGGGCCGGGCACAGGATTGCCTCCTCTCCGGCGACAAGCGGCGCCGTAAACGCGGGAGGCGGAGGCGCTGAAATCGCTACCGCGACCGTTCCTGCGGGCGGAATCGCCGAAGGCCAGCTCTGGATGTCGTCCGCCCCGATGCGCTCCCCCTTGCGCAGGTTCCGGCGGATGTAGTTCGGCCCGCTCGCAAGCACGATGTCCTCATTCTTCAAGAGCCGGTTCGCCGGGATGGGCTGGGCGGCAACCAGACCGGTGCCCTTCGGCGCCCGCCCGGGCTGGCCGATCAACAGGAATAAGAACAAAGCGGCGCCATAAGCCAGCCAGAGCAAGTGTCTCATCGAACAGGTTCCGCCGGATAGAGCAAATCCACGTCATGGCCGCGCGAGCTGACTCGGCTGAGGCAGCGCCAAAGATGCCGTTCCGCCGCGAGCGAGAGCGGGCGCGGCTGATGAAGCGCCTTGAGGACGTCGAACCGGTAGGTGTCGATCGCGGTCTCGACGACTCGCCCGAAGGCACTCTGGCTGGCGATGACGATCTGGTAGAGCCCGGCATTAACCGGCGGCGCCAGCCAGGCGATCAGGAGCGGCGCCCAGAGCGGGGCACCGGCAATCGTCAGGACCGGCACCCAGATCAGAGGGATCGTCTGGACGAGGACCAGCAGAAGAACGGAAAAATCGAGCTGCGCTTTGCTGTCAGCGATGCGCTCCGGAAATCCTTTGTCCTCCGCGGGGATGACCGCTTCGATCCGCGGCCAGAGCCAGCTGAATTCAGCGCCATAGGCCTTTTCCGGATACAGTTCCGAAAGCCGGCGCACGTCCCCGAGACGTGTCGCCTGCCAGTCCCCAAGGTCCAGCTCGGCGTTTCTCCGCAGCAGAGCGTCGTAGCCGTGCCGGCTCTCCGCCACATGCTCCTTGAGAAGATCCAGGAACAGGAGATGGGCGGCATCCAGGCGCTGCGCCCATTGCAGCTCCGGTTCGGCGAGGGCCTTTGCGCTCGCCGTGTTCGACGCCAGGGCGACCGCCAGCGAGTCCGCCGCCGCGGAGACGGCCTTTTCATCGACCTGCTTTCCGAACGGAGGCGCCATCGCCTTCAACGCCTGCTCGGCGGTCGTTATGGCCGCACTGTTCTGGATCGTCCCGAGGGCGACGCCTTCGGCACGTTTGACTTTCAGACTCTCGCGATGCCCCGCGGCCCTGCTCTCCGCCTGGGCGGCGCGGAGACGGACGGCCTTATATTTGGCGATCAGGGAGCGCCGGCGGCGAAGGCGGCTGCGGCGAAGCAGGTCGTGGAGCGCCTCGGGCAGAAGCGACCCGTCGATGAGGCCGTGGAAAAGCGGGACGAGCGGCGTGACGAGATAGGCGAGCGCGACGAGCAGCGCGAGGGCCAGCAGCGTACGGCCGGTCGCTTCGCCCGCGGACAGCTGGAGCAGGTCCGCCGGGCTCAGCCGGGCGGGAAAGTAGATTGCGGTGAGCACCCCGTGCACGAAGACCACGATGGCAACCGGCAGGAAGCTGCCGAACCAGAACGATCTCGAAAGAAATCCTTTGATCGTTTCAAGCAGTCCAGTGAACATGTGAGCCCCTCAGGTGCAGATCACGGGCGCGTTGTCGGCATTGCAAATTCCGGGCGTGTCCAGTTCGCCGGCGGCCCATATATGTCCTTCCGGGCCGGTGCAGCGGCATATGTCCAGATCGGCGCGATAGCTGGCGGCGATCGTCTCATGGCGAGTCACAACATGGACCGTGGTTCCAAAAAGGCGGACGACTCCGAAAGGCGCGTTCCTGGCGTTGAGCGCGGGCGCGAAGCCTTCGAGATCGGTTTCCATCGCGAACCGGGTGGTCGGCGGCAGCATTACCCCCTCCGCCAGGAAGGGGACCGTCTCCAGGGGCGCTTTCGCGTTCGCCCGCGCTGCCGCGATCAGGGCGGCGGCTTCGATGACGACCGGAACGCCGCCGCGCTCGGTCACGATGGCCGCAGCATTGGTAGCGCGGTTCGCCTCGATCAGCCGGCCGACCGCCTCGCCCGCCATCGCGTCGGCGGGGAGCCAAGGAAGATCTATTCTATCCATACGGCCTCTCCTCGACTTGAGCCGTCGGCCGGCTCCCACGAGGAGACTGCCTACACCAGCCAATAAGCCCGCTCGCCTCCGCCGGCCCACCCTCAGCAGTCTCCGCTTTGGAAGAAAAGCAAATCAACAGACGGGCGCCGCAACTCCGATCCTGACCTGTGCGCGCGAGGTAACCATACAGCCGTTTATGGAGCAGGTGAAGCCGTTCGCCGCGCAGGCCGACGGCTTCTTCCGCGGCCCATCTTCGAGTTGTCCGCATCTGCGCTGACCGTGCCGCCGCCGCCAATGCGTTCAAGGTTGCTGCACGCCTCCCCGAGGGTGCCGAAGGGAAAACACCTTGCCTCGAAGCACTCCGATGATACGAAGTATCCAGAACATAATGTAAGGGAGAAGCCATTGCGCACGCCTCTGCTCCTCGTCGGCTTGAGCCTCCTCTCCCTCGCCGCTGCCGATGCCGCCGGGCAGACACGCGGCGCGGACTCGGCAGCGACGGCTCCAGGCAAGCCCCGCGGCAGCCTCACCGCCTTCCGCTCCGACGCCGAGCTCAGGACCTATCTGCGCCGGCTGAAGCGCCAGCAGGAGGCGGCAATGCCGGTGCCGGTGCCGGTGATGATGTCGCCGCCGCCGGCCCCACCGCCGCCGCCGCCGTCGGCTCCGGCGCCTTCCGGCGCGGTGCAGCCGCAGTCGGGCAGCATCACCGTCACCGGCACGCGAGTCGCCCAGCCCAACCCCACGAGCTCATCGCCCGTGAGCATCACCAACAACCAGGAAGCCAATGTCGATGAGGGCGACATCGTCAAGGTGAGGGGCGACACGCTCGTCATCCTTCGCCGCGGCCGGCTGTTCACCGTGTCGCTGGCCGGCGGCCGGATGCGCCCGGTCGATTCGATCAATGCCTTCCCGCCCGGAGTCTCCGGCCGCGGCGACTGGTATGACGAGATGCTGATCGCCGGCGACCGGGTCGTCGTCGTCGGCTACAGCTATGCGCGCGGCGGCACCGAGATCAACCGCTTCCGTCTCGACGCCTCGGGGCGGCTTCGCTTCGAGGATGCCTGGCACCTCAGGTCGAACGATTATTATTCGTCGCGCAACTACGCGTCGCGGCTGATCGGCAACCGGCTGATTTTCTACACTCCGCTCGATCTTGAATGGGAGGACGATCCGTTCGAGGTGCTGCCCGGAGTGCGCCGCTGGCAAGGCGGCGAGGGGGCCGAGAAGCGCAGGTTCAGGCGCATCGCCCGAGCTCGCCAGGTGTTCATCGCCCCGGCGATGCGCAGGTCGAGCGAGGCGGTCGTCGACACCCTGCACAGCGTGACCAGCTGCGATCTCACCGCCGCCGATCTCGGCTGCTCGGCCACCGCGGTGCTCGGCCCGGAGTCGCGCACCTTCTACGTCTCGGCGCAGGGGGTCTATCTGTGGGTCACCGACGCCTGGCAGTCGGATCGT
>DATHBY010000382.1:0-4042 GCA_035295885.1 Allosphingosinicella sp. | reverse complement strand
CGCTGGCGAGGAGAGCCGAATCCTGCTCGATATCGCCAATAAGACCGACCGTATTGTCGGTGCCGCGCAACACCTCGGCCTCGATCGCGCCGCGGTCGGCCGTGTGGGTGAACATGTGGACCATGAACAGCCCACCCGGATCCACGAACCGGGCCCAGCCGCCCATGAAGACGAAATTGCATGCGGAGAAGCAGGCCCAGCCCGCCGGAATGCGTGTCGGGATTTGGCTCTTGCGGATGAGCTTTCCGGCCTCGTTGCCCACCCTGGCGTTGCCGCCTGCCGAACGGAGCCAGATCTCGTCGGGTTTGTTGCTCTCCAGAGCGGTCCTGAGACGGGGCATCAGAGCGTCGTCGATTATACCTTCGCCAAGCAGGATTCGCTTGCCATCCCGCTCGACCAGGCTGAACTGCATCGGGCTCTTCGATCCCCAATTGGGGTTGTCCGGGCAGGTCGGATTCTTCGGATCCATGCGTAGGGCGGCGCCGGCGGGCGCGGCCGCCACGGCAAGGGCGGCGACGCAGGCGAGAACCCCCCTCAGCATGATCAAGCCGCGAGCGTGTAGCCGGAGGCGCCCGGAGACTTACACATGCGCTTCGAAACGGTCGTCTCCTCGCCGTCGACGATAACGACGTCGTTGACCGTCATGCACGAGCCGCCGCCGGCCTGGGTGTTCGCCGCCACGACGGTCGACGAACCCTTCACCCCAGGCCGGGTATCGCTCTCCCAGCTCGAGGTCGTTCCGACTCCGCCGCGCACGGCGCTGTCGGTTGCGGTTGCGGCCTTGACCTGCTCCTTGCAGTCGAGCTTGCTCATGATCGCGTCGGTGAGCAGCGAAGTCACCGGCAGTCCGACCCCGATCAGGGTGCTGCCGAGACCGGTATGGCCGAGCGCAGTCCCGGCGATGCCGCCGGCGATGGCGCCGAACATCCCGCCGCTCTTCTTCTTGGGCGTGCATTTCTGCCCCGCCGAATCGGCCTTGCGCTCCTTGGCGTAGACTGGCGGCTGCACCGAGAGCAGCAGAAGCGGAACGCACGCGAACAGATACCGACGCATAAAACAACTCCCCGATGTGCCTGACTGGCCTCTCGAGAGGGCGCTAGTGCAGCGTTGTGGCGGCTTGATGCCGCGGGCCCACCGCCTGTGTGTCAATTGTTGCAGCCCCCTGCTTCCCGGGTCGGTGCATTAGCCCTAACCCCTTGGCAGGTTTGCCATATTAGACGAGGATCGAAAAGAGGCAATCGGCGCGCCGCTTCCGGCCCAGGCGGTGGCGCCTGTGCGCCCAGCCGCCATTCGCATTGATGACGGGGGCGCTCACCCCATATAGGTTGCAAGAAGGCCCCAGGGGCCCGCATGTGGAGTTTCGATGACCCAGAGCTATCCCGTCCTTCCGCTTCGCGACATCGTCGTGTTTCCGCAGATGATCGTGCCGCTCTTCGTCGGCCGCGACAAATCGGTGGCCGCGCTCGAGAGCGCGATGGCGGCGGACAAGCAGATCTTCCTCGTCTCCCAGCTCGATCCGGCCGAGGACGATCCCGACCGCGACGCGCTCTACGACATGGGCGTGGTCGCGACCGTGCTGCAGCTCCTGAAGCTTCCCGACGGCACGGTACGGGTGCTGGTCGAAGGCCAGCAGCGCGCCACCCTCGTCGCCATGGCGATGGAGGACCAGCACCTCGTCGCCGAGGTCGAGCCGGTCGAGGTCGAGGAGCCGGAGGGCGCCGAGGTCGCGGCCCTGATGCGCTCGGTCGTCGAACAGTTCGAGAATTATTCCAAGTTGAACCGCAAGCTGCCGGCCGAGACGGCGGTGCAGCTGGCCCAGATCGGAGAGGCGTCGAAGCTCGCCGATTCGGTCGCCGCCAACATCAACATCAAGGTCTCCGACAAGCAGGCGCTGCTCGCCGAGCTGAACCCGGTGCGGCGGCTGGAGATGGTGTTCGCCTTCATGGAGGGCGAGCTCGGAGTCCTTCAGGTCGAGAAGCGCATCCGAAGCCGGGTCAAGCGCCAGATGGAGAAGACCCAGCGCGAATATTATCTCAACGAGCAGCTGAAGGCGATCCAGCGCGAGCTGGGCAATGAAGGCGAGGAAGGGGAGGGCGACGAGCTCGCCGAGCTCGCCCGCAAGATCGCCAAGACCAAACTGTCCAAGGAGGCCCGCTCGAAGGCGACCTCCGAGATGAAGAAACTGAAGGCGATGGCGCCGATGTCGGCCGAGGCCACCGTCTCGCGCAACTATCTCGACGTCCTGCTCGGCCTTCCCTGGGGCAAGAAGTCGAAGGTCAAGAAGGACATCGCCGAGGCGCAGGCGATCCTCGACGAGGACCATTACGGGCTCGAAAAGGTCAAGGACCGGATCGTCGAGTATCTCGCCGTCCAGGCCCGCACCAACAAGCTGAAGGGCCCGATTCTGTGCCTGGTCGGGCCTCCCGGAGTCGGCAAGACCTCGCTCGGCCGCTCGATCGCCCGAGCGACGGGGCGCGAGTTCGTCCGCCAGTCGCTGGGCGGGGTCCGCGACGAGGCCGAGATCCGCGGCCACCGCCGCACCTATATCGGCTCGCTGCCGGGCAAGATCGTGTCGAACCTGCGCAAGGCCGGCACGTCGAACCCGCTCTTCCTGCTCGACGAGATCGACAAGCTCGGCCAGGATTTCCGGGGCGACCCGGCCTCGGCCCTGCTCGAGGTGCTCGATCCGGAGCAGAACTCCAAGTTCCAGGACCATTATCTCGAGATCGATTACGATCTTTCCGACGTCATGTTCGTCACCACGGCCAATACGATGGACATGCCGCAGCCTCTGCTCGACCGGATGGAGATCATCCGGCTCGAAGGCTATACTGAGGACGAGAAGGTCGAGATCGCGATCCGCCACCTCATTCCCAAGCAGATCGAGTCGCACGGCCTCAAGGAGGGCGAGCTGGTCTTCGCCGAGGACGGTCTGCGCAGCCTGATCCAGCATTACACCCGCGAGGCGGGAGTGCGAACCCTCGAGCGCGAAATCGCCAAGGTCGCGAGGAAGGCGCTTCGCCGGATCCTCGAGGGCAAGACGGAGCAGGTCGAGCTCACCGCGGAGAATATCGCCGATTTCTCCGGGGTCCGCCGCCACCGCCACGGCATGGGCGAGGAGGAGGACCAGATCGGCGCCGTCACCGGCCTCGCCTGGACCGAGGTCGGCGGCGAGCTTCTGACCATCGAGGCGGTCACCGTCCCCGGCAAGGGCCAGATCAAGACCACCGGCAAGCTCGGCGACGTCATGCAGGAGTCGATCCAGGCCGCCTTTTCCTTCGTCAAGGCGAGGAGCCCGAGCTACGGAGTCAAGCCGAGCCTGTTCGGCCGCAAGGACATCCACGTTCATCTGCCAGAGGGCGCGACTCCCAAGGACGGCCCCTCGGCGGGCGTCGGCATGGTCACCGCGATCATCTCGACGCTTACCGGAATCCCGGTGCGCCGGGACGTCGCAATGACCGGCGAGGTGACCTTGCGCGGGCGCGTGCTTCCGATCGGCGGGCTCAAGGAGAAGCTGCTCGCGGCCCTGCGCGGCGGAATCAAGAAGGTGCTGATCCCGGCCGAGAACGAGAAGGATCTGGTCGAGATCCCGGCGACGATCACCGGCGGGCTCGAGATCGTCCCCGTCAGCCATGTCGACGAGGTGCTCAGCCACGCTTTGGCGACTCCGGTCTCGCCGATCGACTGGACCGAGGCGGACGACCTGGCAGCGGTTCCGGCGCCGGAACTGGCGGCGGCACCGGACGATACGGTGAGCGCCTCGATCCGGCATTGATTGCTGCGTCGCAGCAACCAATTTGGATCGGGAAAGCGCGATTTTCTCCCGGAAAATCGCGCTTTCCTTTTGACTCCCTCTCCGCTCCTGCCGTTAGATGGATGGAAGCGCCAACTGCGACTCAATCGGAATGAAGGGGGTTCGGGAGAGATGAACAAGCAGGAGCTAATCGGAGCCGTGGCCGACGCGACCGGCCTCAGCCGTGGCGACGCGACCCGGGCGGTGGAGGGCGTGTTCGATACCATCCAGGGCGCTCTGAAGCGCGGC
>DATHBY010000381.1:0-1737 GCA_035295885.1 Allosphingosinicella sp. | reverse complement strand
GCGGGAGCCTCTTCGGCGGCGGGAGCCTCTTCGGCGGCAGGAGCCTCTTCGGCGGCGGGAGCCTCTTCAGCGGCGGGAGCCTCTTCAGCGGCGGGAGCCTCTTCAACGGCAGGAGCTTCCTCGGCGGCGGGGGCCTCCTCGTCGGCCGGAGCCTCCTCGGCGGCAGGCGCTTCGGCGACGACCTCGTCGGCGGCGGGAGCCTCCTCGACCGCGGGAGCCTCTTCCTCGGCCGGGGCGGCGGCGGCTTCGGCCTCGCGGGCGGCGCGCTCCTCGGCGCGCTCCTTGGCCTTATCGCCCGGGACGCCCTTGTTCGGATTGTTGCGCGCGGTGCGCTCGCGGACTCCCGCGGCGTCGAGGAAGCGGGCGACCCGGTCGCTCGGCTGGGCGCCGACCGACAGCCAGTGGCGGGCGCGATCGGCGTCGAGCTTCACCCGCTCCGGGCTGTCCTTGGGAAGCAGCGGATTGTAGCTCCCGATTCGCTCGATGAACTTGCCGTCGCGCGAGGTGCGGGCGTCGGCGACGACGATCTTGTAATAAGGGCGCTTCTTCGCGCCGCCCCGGGAAAGCCGGATGGAAACTGCCATTTTCTTGATCCTTTCGTTGAGCCGTCACCCCAGCGAAGGCTGGGGTCCATCTTGACTCGGCATGGATTCCAGCTTTCGCTGGAACGACGAAGGGTTAACGTCATTTCTTCATGAATTTTTCGAAGCCGGGCGGAAGGTTCATCGGAGCTCCGCCCGGGCCGGGCAGGCCGGGCATTCCGCCCGCGCCGCCGCCCGGGAGGCCGGGCATTCCGCCCATCCCTCCAAGGCCGCCGCCGCCGAACATCGCTCCGAGCTTGCCGAGGCCGCCCATCTTGCGCAGCTTCTTCATCATTCCGGCCATGTCCTGGTGCATCTTGAGGAGCTTGTTGACCTCCTGCACCGTCCGCCCCGAGCCCTTGGCGACCCGGATCTTGCGCCTGGCGTTGAGCAGCTCGGGCCGCTTGCGCTCCTTCGGGGTCATCGAGGAGATGATCGCATCGAGGTGGACGAGCACCTTGTTGTCGACTCCGCTCGCCTCCATCGCTCCGGAAATCTTCTTCATCCCCGGGAGCATGGCGGCGAGGCCGGTGATTCCACCCATTCGCTGCATCTGGCCGAGCTGGGAGCGAAGGTCGTCGAGGTCGAACTGGCCCTTGGCCATCTTCCGGGCCATGGCCTCGGCTTCTTCGACCTGGATGGTCTCCTGGGCGCGCTCGACGAGGCTGACGACGTCGCCCATTCCGAGGATCCGGCCGGCGACCCGCTCCGGGTGGAAGGCCTCGAGCGCGTCGATCGCCTCGCCGACTCCGGCGAACTTGATCGGCTTGCCGGTGACGGCGCGCATGGAGAGCGCCGCGCCGCCGCGGGCGTCGCCGTCGAGGCGGGTGAGGACGATCCCGGTCAGCGGCACCTGGGCCGAGAAGCTGGAAGCGACGTTGACGGCGTCCTGGCCCGTCAGGGCGTCGACGACGAGCAGGATCTCGGCCGGCGAGGAGACGTCGGCGACCGCCTTCATCTCGTCCATCAGCGCCTGGTCGACGTGGAGGCGGCCGGCGGTGTCGAGGAGGAGGACGTCATAGCCCTGCAGGCGGGCGGCCTGAAGCGCGCGGCGGGCGATGTCGACCGGCTGCTGGCCGGCGACGATCGGAAGGGTGGCGACCTCGGCCTTCTCGCCGAGCACCCGCAACTGCTCCTGGGCGGCGGGACGGGCGAC
>DATHBY010000380.1:0-7019 GCA_035295885.1 Allosphingosinicella sp. | reverse complement strand
GAGCCTCGGCTCGACCGGCTCGGCGAGGTCGAGGTCCGGCGCCTTCACACTGTTGAGCCGGCCGACGATGCTCCGGACGATCGCAAGCGCATGCTCGTCATTCTCGGCGAGATGGTCGACCACGCCGGAGCGGCGCGCATGGAGGTCGCCGCCGCCCAGATCCTCGGCCGAGATCACCTCCCCGGTTGCCGCCTTCACCAGAGGCGGCCCGCCGAGGAAGATGGTGCCCTGGTTGCGGACGATCACGCTCTCGTCCGACATTGCCGGCACATAGGCGCCGCCCGCCGTGCAGCTCCCCATCACGCAGGCGATCTGGGCGATGCCTTCCGCGGACATCTGCGCCTGGTTGTAGAAGATCCGCCCGAAATGCTCGCGGTCCGGAAACACCTCCGCCTGGTGCGGCAGGTTGGCCCCGCCCGAATCGACCAGATAGACGCAGGGAAGCCGGTTCTGCATCGCGATCTCCTGCGCTCGCAGATGCTTCTTCACAGTGGTCGGGAAATAGGCGCCGCCCTTCACCGTGGGATCGTTGGCGACGATCATCGTCTCGCGCCCGGAAACCCGGCCGACACCGGCGATCATCCCGGCTCCGGGAGCTTCGTCCCTGTACATTCCGTTGGCGGCGAGCTGGCCCACCTCCAGGAATGGCGAGCCCGGATCGAGCAGCCGAGTCACCCGCTCGCGGGGCAGCAGCTTGCCGCGCGCCACGTGGCGCTCACGATGCTTTTCGGGGCCGCCCAGGGCCGCCTGTGCGACCCGCTCCCGGAGCGCCTCGGCAAGCCCGCGATTATGTGCGGCAAAGCGCCGGTAAGCGTCCGACTCATTGTCTATCTTGCTTACGATGACAGTCACAGCTGTTCCCCGTCATTGCGGGGAGCGCCGGCGACGAAGCAATCCACGAACGGCGCCTGCGCCGCGCGCCCAGCTGGATTGCTTCGCTGCGCTCGCAACGACGGTCCTCCCCTCACGCCGGAGCCCCCGGCGGGCGCTTGCGGATCAGGTAGCGATAGACTCCGAAGATGTTGATGAAGAAGAGCACGACATTGAGGCTGGCGATCGCCTCCTCCGGGCGAGGGTCGAGATAGCCGTAGAGGATGAAGGCGATCGAGGATGTGGTGAACAGGACGAACGCCCATCCGGTCGGACGGCGGCCGAGATCGAGCGCCACTACCAACGCCGCCACGCCGGCGGCGATGGCGCCATACCATTCGAAGATGGAGAGCAGGGCCGGGCTCACGCTCCCGCCCCGATCAATTCGCGCCCGATCAGCATCCGCCTTATCTCGTTGGTCCCCGCCCCGATATCGAGCAATTTGGCGTCGCGCATGAAGCGCTCGACCGGCCAGTCCTTGGTATAGCCCGCCCCGCCCAGCGCCTGAATGGCCTCGAGGCTGACCTTCACCGCGCTTTCCGAAGCGAGCAGGATCGCGCCCGCGGCGTCGAAGCGGGTCGTCTTGCCGGCGTCGCAATTCCTGGCGACGGTGTAGACATAGGCCCGAGCCGAATTGAGCGCGACATACATGTCGGCGACCTTCGCCTGCATGAGCTGGAACGAGCCGATGGACTGGCCGAACTGCTTCCTCTCGCGAACGTAGGGAAGGACGACGTCGAGGCAGGCCTGCATGATTCCGAGCTGGATCCCGGCCAGCACCGTCCGCTCGTAATCCAACCCCGACATCAGCACTCCGACGCCGCCGTTGACCGGCCCCATCACATTCTCGTCGGGAACCTCGCAATCGTTGAAGACGAGCTCCCCGGTGGGGCTGCCGCGCATTCCCATCTTGTCGAGCTTCTGGCCGAGGCTGAAGCCGGGCATGTCCTTCTCGATCAGAAAGGTGGTGATCCCGCGGCTCCCCTCCCCCGTCTTGGCGTAGACCACGAGGGTGTCGGCATAATGGGCGTTGGTGATCCAGAACTTGGTGCCGTTGAGGACGTAGCCGCCCTGCACCTTATCGGCCCTGAGCTTCATCGACACCACGTCCGAACCGGCCCCCGCCTCCGACATGGCGAGCGAGCCGACGTGCTCGCCCGAGATCAGCTTGGGCAGATATTTCGCCTTCTGATCCGGGCTTGCCCAGCGCCTTATCTGGTTGATGCACAGGTTCGAGTGCGCCCCGTAGGAGAGTCCGATCGAGGCCGAGGCCCGAGCCACTTCCTCCTGAGCGACGACATGTTCGAGATAGCCGAGCCCGAGCCCGCCATATTCCTCCTCGACGGTGATTCCGTGAAGGCCGAGAGCGCCCATTTCCGGCCACAGCTCGCGCGGGAACCAATCCTCGGAGTCGATCCTGGCGGCGAGTGGGGCGATCCTGTCGGCGGCGAAGCGCTCCGTGGTGTCGCGGATCGCGTCCGCCATCTCGCCGAGCGCGAAGTCCAGCCCGATACCGGCCATGCACATCCTCCTGTTCGGGGGCGGCCCTAGCAGAGGGCTTGCGATTTGAACAAGGCGGCGTCCTTCGATACGGGCCTTCGCCAGGCTCAGTCCCTACTCAGGATGAGCGGAAAGACTATATGGACACGGATCCGCTCATCCTGAGTAGCTGCTGAGCGAAGTCGAAGCAGCGTATCGAAGGACCACAGGAGTTCAAATGACCGCCACCCACGACCCCATCGTCATCCTTTCCTACGCCCGGACCCCGATGGGCAGCTTCCAGGGAGCGCTGGCCGGCGCCGGCGCCACCGAGCTCGGATCCGCGGCCGTCCGCGCCGCAGTCGAGCGCGCAGGCATTTCCGGGGATGAGGTCGGCAAGATCTTCATGGGCTGCGTCCTTCCCGCCGGCCTCGGCCAGGCGCCCGCCCGCCAGGCGGCCCTCGGCGCCGGCCTTCCCCGCTCGACCGAGGCAACGACGATCAACAAGGTCTGCGGCTCGGGAATGCAGGCCGCCATGTTCGCCCACGACATGATCGCCGCGGGCTCCGCCGATCTCATCGTCGCCGGCGGAATGGAGTCGATGTCCAACTCGCCCTATCTGATGAAGAAGCACCGCTCCGGCGCCCGGATCGGCCACGACACGGTCTACGACCATATGATGCTCGACGGCCTCGAGGACGCCTATGACGCCGGCCGCGCCATGGGCACCTTCGCCGAGGACGCCGCCCGCGAATATCAGTTCACCCGCGCCGACCAGGACGAATATGCAATCGAGTCGCTGCGCCGGGCAACCGAGGCGATCAGGTCGGGCGCCTTCGAGCGCGAGATCGTCCCCGTCACCGTCAAGAGCCGCAAGGGGGAGGACGTGGTCGCCTGCGACGAGCAGCCCGGCAAGTCCAACCCGGAGAAGATCCCCGGCCTGAAGCCCGCCTTCGCCAAGGACGGCACCATCACCGCCGCCAACGCTTCCTCCATCTCCGACGGCGCCGCCGCCCTCGTCATCACCCGCCAGAGCGTCGCCGACCGCATCGGGGTGAAGCCGGTCGCCCGGATCGTCGCCCACGCCGCCCATGCCCAGGCGCCCAATCTCTTCACCAGCGCCCCCGTCCCCGCCGTCCGCAAGGCGCTCGAGAAAGCCGGCTGGAGCGTCGGCGACGTCGATCTCTACGAAGTCAACGAAGCCTTCGCCTGCGTCGCCATGATCGCCATGCGCGACCTCGGAATCCCGAGGGAGGCCCTGAACGTCCACGGCGGCGCAACGGCATTGGGCCACCCGATCGGCGCGAGCGGCGCCCGCCTCCTCGCGACCCTGCTCAGCGCCCTGGAAACCCGCGGCCAGAAACGCGGCCTCGCCACCCTCTGCATCGGCGGCGGCGAGGCGACGGCGATGGCGGTGGAGGTGATGGACTAAGGCTGGCTGCCGACGGCGGCGCCTATTCCGGCCCTAAATCCCCGCCAGCGCTTTCAGCCTCTCGCCCAAGAGGATGAGGCCGCCGAACAGGCCGATCGCGGTCATGTTCGCCGTAACGACAAAGCCCTTGCCGGGCAGGTGCGCCACCCTCTCGGTCAGCACCGCAACCTTCTCGGTCAGCACCGCAACCTTCTCGGTCAGCGCCGCAACGGCCACGCGCAGGTCTGCGACGTCGCTTCGCAGCGTTTCGACATGAGCCTCCAGCCTCGCGACGCGTGCCTCCATGGGGTCGGATGTGCCACTTCCGCCGCCGCCCTTCAAGGCGCGTGGCTGCGTCCCCTCAAGAGCCTCACGAGCGGGACGCGAGGTGCTCATGCCGCGCTCACCATCCGCAGGAATTTGCCAATAGCGGGGAGATGGTGCGCTCTTTCATCGAAAACAACATAGCGCGACGCCGACCCATGTCCAAGTCCCTCGCGCCCGACCTTCGGCAACATCCGAAGATCGGTTGCGCCTAGCTGGTCTGAACGGCCAGGTTGGCCGTGCGGATTCGACCCGACCTGCTGACGCTCGCCTTCACCACGAAGCCGGATTTCACGTGCCAGGTCGCACGTTTCGCGCCCCGCTCCTTGGCCACGCTGGCCTGCGCGCCGTCGAGGGCGGCCGAGACGGCCTGTGCGAGCGCTTGGGTGTCGAGAGTGTTTTCGGCCGAAACCGAGATGCCGCAGGTGAAGTTGTTCCAGACCTTGTTGGGCGCGGACAGGACCAGGGTCATACCGTCTTTCTGGAGGAACTCCGGAGGGGCGGCCTTTCGAAGCTTGGGGTCGCTTTCCTCCGCGATCAGACGAACAGAGCGCCGGATCCATCCCTGCGACTGCGCCCGCTGGCTTATCGTCTCCAGGTCCGGGAAGCCGCGGCGGCAAGTCTCGTTGAAGGCCGAAACGATAGGCGCCGGATCGGAGACGCCCTGGGCTCCGGCAATTGTCGCGGAGACGCTCAGCAGGCAAAGCGCCCCACCGGCGCGAAAGAAATAGATGGTCTTCATGGATTCTCCTCCGGCGGCTGCCGGAATAGGCGCCCTGTCTTAAGGCTAAGCTAATCTGGGCGGGACCGGCCCTGCCACCCGTTGCACCGCTCCCAGACGGCCAGCACCTCAGCCCCGCCGTCGACGACATGATAGCGCTCGTGAGCCGCGGCGGTCATGCAGGCGTGGTTCGGCGCGATCCGAACCTGGCTTCCGATCGGCAGGCGCTCGAAATCTTCGTCCCGCGCCGGCACCAGCCCATGCTCCTGGTTGGTCGAGGCGAGGTTGAGCCCGAGCGGAAGTCCGGTAGCGGCGTCCCAGAGGCTGCCGTAGCTCGGCTTGTCCCTCGCCGGCCCGGAATCCTTCGACATCGCGAGGCCGCCGGCGTCGACCAGCAGGTAGCCCAGGTCCCGGCGATGCCCGATGACGGTGGCGAGCACCGAGAGGGCGATTTCCTCCTCCGAGCAGACGCCGAGATCCGCCATCACCAGATCCATGAACATGTAGACCCCCGCCCGCACTTCGGTGACTCCGTTGAGCCGCTCCGCGAACAGGGCTCCGGGCGTCGAACCGATGCTGACGACGGGCGCCGGGAGGCCCGATCCTCGCAGCGCTTCGGCTGCCGCCACGGCCCCCGAACGTTCCTGCTCGGCGTGGGCGCGAAGCGCCTCGGCTGACCGGCAGCCGTAGGAGAGGCCGGCATGGGTCATCACGCCCCGAAGTTCGGTCCCCCGGGCCGACTCCAGGATCCTCCCGATCTCGACGAGGCGGGGATCGCCGGGCGCCACGCCCGCCCGCCCGCCGTCCGTGTCCACCTCGATCAGCACCGGAAAGACCGTGCCGAGCGCCTCCGCCTGGCGCGCCGCCGCCTCGGCCATCTCGACGCTGTCGAGGATGAGGGTGAGATCGGCTCCCCGCCGCTGCAACGCGGCGACGCGGCGAAGCTTCGACGGCACGATTCCGACGGCATAGAGGATGTCGGTGAAGCCGTGGTCCAGGAAGTGCTCGGCCTCCCTCAGCGTCGAGACGGTGATCCCCCCCGGCTGCCCCTCGGCCGCGAGCCTAACTACGTCAACCGACTTGGCGGTCTTGACGTGCGGCCGAAGCGGCACCCCAAGCGCGGCGAGCCGGTCCCGCATCCGAGCGACATTGCGGGTAAGGCGCGAGCGGTCGACCACCAGAGCAGGGGTCTCGATGTCGGTCAGGTGCATCGGCCCCCCTATATCAGGCACGCGAAGCCCGGCGATCGAATTTGTCGGCAGCGCCCTTTAGCCTCGCCACCTCGACTTGCAGCGGAAAGCGGTCACGTCATTCTCCGGATGCCTTAGCGGAGGCGGACCCAGGTTGACCGGTTCGTAGGTCATCGGCAGCCGCAGCCTGACGCCGTCGCGCAGGGCGAGCGGCATCAGGATTCTCATGCCGCGATGGAACCGGTCCTGGAGCCGAGGGATGGTCTTGGAGCGGATGGGCCCTTCCTTGTCGCCGAGGGGACGCCGGATGTCGTCCCAATGGATCCCGACGACCCGCTTCGCTCCGGTCTTCGTGACGGTACGTCGCCAATATTTCTGGCCATCCGCTACTCGCATGAACCCGACCTTGGCGACTGAGAGCAGCACCAGATCGGCCACGACGCCCTTGAACGGGTTGACCTCCGGGAGATGGGTAGCGCTCGGAACGATCAGGATGCACCGGCCGGAATGATGATGCTCCACCAGATAGGAATGGCTGTCGCTGGCCTTATAATCCCACATAAAAGGAGGTCGACCGGCCGGCTTGTTTACCTTGCCCCGCAGCAGCGGCATGTCATGGGACGCGTGGGGGGTCTCGAAGAGCGTGACGGTGAAGCGCTCGAAGGGGAAGACCCGGTCGAGGCCGACTACTTTCGTGTTCTTGAAGCCTTGGGCGCCAACTACGATGGCCGTGGACCTCGAACCGATCACCTCCGCGCCCGTCAGCTGGTTCACGAGCGCGGAGTCCATCGCGTGGTCATGATGCGAATGCGCGACGAACAGCGCGCGCACCGTTCGCTCGCTCCCCGCTCTGAGCCGGACTCCCAGCCGCTTGAGGTCCCTCTCCACCCGAACCCGGTTCGAGCGGAGCGGCGCGAACAGCATCGGCAGAGTCGAGGGCCTGCTGAAAAACCCGTCGATCATGATCGTCTCGTGTCCGTCGTCCAGGACCAGGGTGGAGGTGCCACCGAAGCGGACGGTCAGC
>DATHBY010000379.1:0-5561 GCA_035295885.1 Allosphingosinicella sp. | reverse complement strand
CACCCGCCGGGGCCCCAACCTTCGCTGGGACGACGGGTCAAGCCTCTTCGTACAGGCTCAGCCCCGCGGGAAGCCTCTTCACCGCCTTGCCCTGCAGCTTGCGGTCAAGCGCGTCGAGGGCCCCCTTCAGCACCTTGGCCGAATAAGGCTTGGCGAGGCAGCCCATGCCCAGCCCCCTCGCCTCGAGCGGACAATTGGCGGTGACGAACAGGACCGGCACCTGCCTTGCCCCGGCGGCCCGGGCGACGTCCATTCCGTCGCCGTCGCCGTTCAGCTTGATGTCGCTGAGGACGAGATCGACTTCCTCCTCGCCGAGCACCCGGACCGCGTCGGCGAGCGTGTCGACGGTCGCGACGACCTCGTAGCCGCATTCGCGAAGCAGATGCTCGTTGTCGAAGGCGACGAGCGGCTCGTCCTCGACGATGAGGATCCGCCGGATCGCCCTTTCGCGTTTGCCGAACAACATCTAATGCGCGCCCTTGCCCACCGGGTATCGGTTTCTCTTGCGTAACGAGCGCGCCGACCGAAATGTGCCTGCCGGGCTGATCGACTGAGCGCATATTTCCGGCCATCCGGCTACTGATGAGGAGGACAAGCTGCCCCCGCCCCGCCCCCCGGCCAAGGACAGGCCCGAAGACTCTCAGCGCATCGCCAAGCTGCTCGCGCGCGCCGGAATCGCCTCCCGCCGCGAGGTCGAGCGGATGATCGCCGAGGGGCGGATCGCGATCGGCGGGAAAATGGTGGAGACTCCCGCGACCCTGCTGACCTCGCTTCACGGAGTGACGGTGGACGGAAAGCCGGTGAGGGCCCCAGCTCCAGCGCGGCTGTTCCGCTACCACAAGCCGGCCGGGCTTCTGACGACGGAGCGGGACCCGAAGGGCCGCCCGACCATCTACGATCGGCTGCCCCAGGGCCTGCCGCGGCTTATGCCGGTCGGCCGGCTCGACCTCAACACCGAGGGGCTTCTCCTCCTCACCACCGACGGCGAGCTCAAGCGCCAGCTCGAGCTCCCCTCTTCCGGAGTGGAGCGCACCTACCGCGCCCGGGTCTTCGGCGAGATCAGCCAGGAGCGGCTCGAGGACCTGATCCAGGGAATCGAGATAGAGGGCATACGCTACGGCTCGATCGACGCCAATCTCGAGCGGCGGACCGGGCGCAACGCCTGGATCGAGCTCAGGCTCACCGAAGGCAAGAATCGCGAGGTCCGGCGCGTGCTCGAGCATCTCGGCCTCCAGGTCTCGCGGCTGCTGCGAACGGCCTATGGGCCGTTCCCACTGGCGGACCTTCCGGTGGGAGCGGTGGACGAGGTGAGGCAGCACGATCTGGTGGCCTTCAGGAAGGGGCTGAAAGGCGGAGAAAAATCCTCCCCGCGATTTCGCGGGGAGGGGGACCAGGCGAAGCCTGGTGGAGGGGCCCCTCGGCGCCCGGGAAAAGAACCCCTCCACCGCCCTTCGGGCGGTCCCCCTCCCCGGCAAAGGCCGGGGAGGAATTAGGTGCGCATCATCGCCGGCCGGTGGCGCGGCCGCCCGATCCTCGCTCCGCCGGGCGACTCCACCCGCCCCACCGCCGGCCGGGTCCGCGAGGCGCTCTTCTCGATGCTCGCCAGCCGGGTCGGAAGCTTCGAGGGTCTCCAGGTCGCCGACCTGTTTGCCGGCTCGGGCGCGCTCGGCCTCGAAGCCCTCTCTCGCGGCGCGGCCCATTGCGTGTTCGTCGAGAACGACCGGCGCGCGGTGGACTCGATCCGGGCCAACATCGCCGCGCTCGGCGCCTCGGGTGAGGTGCTGCCCCAAGGCGCGGAGCATGCCGCCCTCCCCCGGCCTGTCGACCTGGCCTTTCTCGACCCGCCCTACGGCAGCGGGCTCGCCGCGGCGGTGCTGGCGAAGCTCATGGTCGCACCCGGCGGCTGGGTGAGCGTCGAGACCGGCCGCGGCGAAGCCGTCGCGGCGGAAGGCTATCAGGTCGAGGCTGAACGCAAATACGGCAAGGCGAAGGTCACTTTGCTTCGCAAGGCGGTCCCGTCACCCTTGCAACCCAGACGCCGCCCTTCGTAGCGTTGGTGCCGGGGCCGTGGAGAGGACGCGCCCGATGCAAGGACGACCGGCGGCTGCGCGGCTCGGCCCCGGATGCTGAAACGAGTTCAGCATGACGCGAAGCGCCCGGCCCGAGCCGCCTGCGGCCCGACATCGCTTGCCCCGGCCCCTGGCGTTGCCTACCTGTTCGAACGTGACCCTCCCCCAAAGCCAGACGCCGGAGCCCCCTTATCTGCGCGGGCTCAACGCGCCCCAGCGCGAGGCGGTGCTGACGACGGAAGGGCCGGTGCTTGTGCTCGCCGGCGCCGGCACCGGCAAGACCGCGGCCCTGACCGCTCGGCTCGCCCATCTCGTCTACACGCGCCAGGCCTGGCCGTCCGAGATCCTCGCCGTCACCTTCACCAACAAGGCGGCGCGGGAGATGAAGGAAAGAGTCGGCAGGCAAGTCGGCGACGCGGTCGAGGGCATGCCCTGGCTCGGCACCTTCCATTCGGTGGCGGCCAAGATGCTTCGGCGCCACGCCGAGCTGGTCGGCTTGCAGTCCAACTTCACCATCCTCGACACGGACGACCAGCTTCGGGTCCTGAAGCAGCTCATCGTCGCCGCCGACATAGACGAGAAACGCTGGCCGGCGCGGATGCTCGGCGGCTTCATCGACCGCTGGAAGAATCGCGGCTGGACCCCGCAGCAGATCGATGCGGCGGAAAGCGAGGCCTATGCCAACGGTAAGGGCGCCGAGCTCTATGCGCGCTACCAGGCGCGGCTGAAGGCTCTGAACGCCTGCGATTTCGGCGACCTGCTGCTCCACATGCTGGTCATCCTTCGCGACCGCCGCGACGTTCTCGCCCACTACCAGCAGCGCTTCAAATACATCCTGGTCGACGAATATCAGGACACCAACCAGAGCCAGTATCTGTGGCTTCGACTGCTCGCCCAGGAGCGCAAGAACATCTGCTGCGTCGGCGACGACGACCAGTCCATCTACTCCTGGCGCGGTGCCGAGATCGCCAACATCCTTCGCTTCGAGAAGGATTTCCCCGGCGCCAGGATCGTCCGGCTCGAGCAGAATTACCGCTCGACCCCCCACATCCTCGCCGCCGCCTCGGGCCTAATCGCCCATAACGGCGGCCGCCTCGGCAAGACCTTGTGGACCGAGCATGACGGCGGCGACAAGGTCCGAGTCGTCGGAGTCTGGGACGGGCCGGAGGAGGCCCGGCGGATCGGCGAGGAGATCGAGGCCGTCAAGCGCCGCGGCGGCCGGATCGACCAGGCCGCGATCCTGGTCCGCGCCCAGTTCCAGACCCGCGAGTTCGAGGACCGTTTCATCGCCATCGGCCTCCCCTACCGCATCGTCGGCGGCTTCCGATTCTACGAGCGCGCCGAGATCCGCGACGCCCTCGCCTACCTGCGCATCATCGCCCAGCCCTCCGACGACCTCGCCTTCGAGCGCATCGTCAACGTCCCCAAGCGCGGCCTCGGCGACAAGGCGGTGGCCAAGATCCACTCGCTGGCCCGGGCGCAGGGCACGCCTTTGCTGATGGCCGCCGCCCAGATCCTCGACACCGACGAACTCACCGCCCAGGCCCGCCGCCAGCTCGGCAACCTCGTCGGCGACTTCGCCCGCTGGCGCGCCCGCCTGAACGAGCTTCCACACCCCGAGCTGGCCCGCCTCGTCCTCGACGAGAGCGGCTACACCGCCATGCTCCAGGCCGACCGCTCCGCCGAAAGCGCCGGCCGCCTGGAGAACCTGGCCGAGCTGACCCGGGCGATGGAGGAATATGAGACCCTCGGAGCCTTCCTCGAGCACGTCTCGCTGGTCATGGAGAACGAAGCCGAGCGCGACACGGAAAAGGTCACCATCATGACCATCCACGCCGCCAAGGGCCTCGAATACGAAACGGTCTTCCTCGCCGGCTGGGAAGAAGGCGTCTTCCCCTCGCAACGCTCCCTGGACGAAGGCGGCCAGGCCAGCCTCGAGGAGGAACGCCGCCTGGCCTATGTCGCCATCACCCGCGCCCGCCGCAAATGCTACATCTTCCACGCCGCCAACCGCCGGATCTACGGCCAGTGGACCAGCTCCATCCCAAGCCGCTTCATCGCCGAGCTCCCCGACGCCCATATCGAGCAGGAGCAGACGATGTCGGGCGGCGAGAGCCTGTGGCGGGCGAACTGGTCGGAGCGCGCCGACCCGTTCGCGGACGTGGCTCGGGGGACGGGGCGCGGCCCCGGCTGGCGGCGGGCGGTGACAGGCGGCTTCGAGCGAACGCCGCCTCGGGTAATGGAGGCGCGGGCGAGCGCGGTGAGCCTCGGCAACCCCGGCCGAGGCGACATCTCAATCGGCCAGCGAGTCTTCCACGCCAAGTTCGGCTACGGCTTGGTGGCGGAGATCGAAGGCAACAAGCTCGAAATCGACTTCGAGCATGCGGGGCGGAAGCGGGTGCTGGACAGCTTCGTGGATTTGGCGTGATCGACGGCTATCAGTGATCAGGACATCAAGTTGCTTTGGGGGCGTGCCGCCGGTCGCCGTCGCTCCACGCCCGCCCATTTCTTCCTCCCTTCGCGGCTTTTCGCCCGCTGCCGATCGAGATGGAACAGCATGAGGGAGACATAGGCCAGCATGAGGACGGCGAAGAAGCTGATCGCCTCTTCGGGCGCCCTGTGCTTCGCCCTTACTCGCCGCGCCCAGCGCGGCGCCGATGGCCATCCAAAGCATGTGCGCTGTCCGCTTTTCGTCGCGACAACTTTACCGGTCGCGTCAAAAAATGAAGCCGTCTGAGATACTTATTCGAAGTTCGTATAAATGCCTCTCTCCCGTACTGCGCGAGATTCGGGCAACTAAGACCTTGCACAAATCATTGTGCGTGTTATGTTCTCCCCAAGGGAGGATGTCATGAACGACGACACCGAAGACGAATTCCCCTTCGATCCCGTCCCCTCGCGGACCAACCGCAGGGACGGCTGGACGCCCGAGCGGCAGCGGGGGTTCATCGCGGCGCTGGCGCGCTGCGGCAGCGTTACTGCGGCGGCCCGCCACGTCGGCAAGTCGGCGAGCAGCGCCTACCGGCTGCTCGACCGCGAGGGCGCCGGGAGCTTCGCCGCGGCCTGGGACCTCGCCGCCGAGCACGGCCGCGACCGGGTGCGCGACTGCGCGATCGAGCGGGCGATGCACGGCGCCTGGGTGCCGGTGATGCGCCGGGGCAAGGTCGTCCGGATGGAGTTTCGCCATTTCGACCGGCTCGCCATCGCCGTCCTCAGCGGCCGCGACTCCGCGCTCGCCGACACGATGGAAGACCGTGCCGAGGCACGAGCGATCCGCCGCCGCCAGCGTGAGGAGGCGCGCCGCGGGTCCGAGGCGGAGAAGAAAATGCGCAGGCGCTTGAGCGAGGCTCCGGCGCGCGAGGAGCCGCCGAAGCCGCGCGTCCTGCCGAGGATCCGTTCGCTGTGACGGAGCGGTGCCTCCGTCCGGCTCCCGACGGCCGGGCGGAGGCCGCCGCGAAGTTCACGAAAAAGGCGTCGGACTCGATGAACTTC
>DATHBY010000378.1:0-2545 GCA_035295885.1 Allosphingosinicella sp. | reverse complement strand
AGCGCCGCGCCGCTGTTGCCGATCAGCGCCTCGTTCGCCTTCAAGGAGAGCAGGAGCGTCCAGATCAGCGGCGCGAGCATCACGAAGGCTGCCAGCAGGATCGCGACGAGGACCGGGGGCGACCAGTGGGTTCTGGGCTTTACCGACATTCAGGGGTACTCCCCCTCTCCCCTGCGGGGAGAGGGTTGGAGTGAGGGGGCTCCGAGTCCGAGCAGCTTCCTCGGAGGTCGAGCCCCCTCACCCTGCCCTCTCCCCGCAGGGGAGAGGGATGCACAATCGTCGCGGCCGAATATAACCACACCCTAGCGGCCACGCTCGTCCTCCTGTCCGCGCATGGTCGTCACATATTGGGTGAGCGTGATCAGGACGATCAGCAGGAACAGGATCTCCGCCCCCGCCGTCGCATAGCCGAGCTCCCAGCGCGCGAAGGCGCTTTCGAATATGAACAGCACCATGGTGCGGGTCGCGCCGCCCGGGCCGCCGCCGGTGAGCAATTGCGCCTGGCCGAAGATCTGCAGCTGCGCGGCGGTCTGCAGCATGACGACGAGGATGACCGTGCGCCTCAGCGCCGGCAGGGTGACGCGCCGGAAGGTCGTCCAGCGGCTCGCCCGGTCGAGCGCCGCGGCTTCGTAGACGTCGCCCGGTATCTGCTGGAGGCCGGCCAGGAACAGCATCATGGGAAGGCCGATCGACCACCAGATGGTCGCGATCGCAAGCGCCCAGAGCGACCAGGTCGGGTGGCTGAGGAAAGGGATAGGCTCGGCGCCGATGGCCTGCGCCGTCTCGCCGAGAAGCCCCGCATCCGGGGCCAGCACGAAACGCCAGATCAGGGTGACGATGGTGACCGAAAGGACCGAGGAGGAGAAGAACACGCCCCTGAAGATGGCGGCGCCGCGGGTCGCGCGGTTGAGCGCCAGCGCCAGCGCCAGCGCCAGCACGGTCAGCAGCGGGACGATCATCAGCGCGAGCGCGAAGGTGTTGAGGATGGAGCGGACGAAGGTGTCGTCGGCGAACAGCCGCGCATAATTGTCGAGGCCGACGAACGTCCCGCCGCCGAAGAGGTCGACCCGCTGAACACTGAGCGCCATGCCCCTGAGCAGCGGATAGATGAGGATGACGACATAGGCGGCGAGGAAGGGCAATACGAAGAGCATCCCGCTCCAGTCCCGACGTTCCGCGCCCGCCTTCAACTTCCCCTCCCTGGAAGGGAGGGGAGACCGTCGGAATGACGGGAAGGCCACCCTCATTCGGCCAGCGCCTCGGCATGATGGCCGATCCCGTCCGGCCCGAAGATGTGAGCCGAGCCGCCCTCGATCCTGAGGCCGACCGTGTCTCCGATCCTGACCCGGCTGAGGCCTTCGTCCTCGGCGGTGATCGCCTGACCGTCCGAGAGCCGGGCGTAGATCAGGGTCCGCTCGCCGAGCCGCTCGACGAGCTCGACCTTGGCCGCCGTGCCGCTGGCGCCGCCGCCCGCGACCCGGACGCTCTCGGGCCTGAGGCCGATCTGGAGCGGACCGTCCGCAGGCAGTCCGGCCCGCTTCACCCTTGTCTCCACTTCCGATCCGTCGCCCAGCCTCACCCGGGCGAAATCGCCGCCGCCCTCGACCAGGGCCGCCGGGGCCAGCGCCATTGCCGGCGAGCCGACGAAGCGGGCGACGAAGGTGTTGGCCGGCCGCGCGTAAATCTCCATCGGCGCTCCGACCTGCTGGATCCGCCGGTCGTTCATCACCACGATCCGGTCGGCCAGGGTCATCGCCTCGGCCTGGTCGTGGGTCACGATGATGAAGGCCGCGTCGGCCCGCTGCCTGAGCTGAGCGAGCTCGACGCGGGTTCGCATCCGAAGCGCCGCATCGAGGTTGGACAGAGGCTCGTCGAGAAGGAACAGCTTCGGGTTCTTGACGATCGCCCGGCCGATCGCGACCCGCTGGCGCTGGCCGCCCGACATCTGCCCCGGCTTCTTGTCGAGCTGGCTTTCGATCTCGAGCACCCGCGCCGCTTCCGCCACCCGGGCGTCGATCTCCTCTTTCGGCACCTTCGCGTTGCGAAGCCCGAAGGCCATGTTCTCGCGCACCGTCATATGCGGATAGAGGGCATAATGCTGGAACACCATCGCCACCCCGCGCCGCCCCGGCGGAAGCTGGTCGATCCGCTCGCCGTCCAGCCTAACCTCGCCGCCGTCGGCCGTCTCCAGGCCCGCGATGATCCTGAGCAGGGTCGACTTGCCGGATCCCGAAGGTCCGAGAAAGGCGACGAACTCCTTCGACTCCATGGTCAGCGAGACGTCGTCGAGCACGAGCGTCTCGCCATAGGATTTGCGGACGTTGCTAAGCTCCAGACTGGGCAATGCTTTCCCCTTCGCGCGGCGATTTGTCGGACAAGTCGCGGGCGCCGTCAATGGGCGTTGCCGGATCCCGAAGCAACTTCAAGGTGACGCCTGCCGGGCTCTTCTCCGGGCCGGCCCCTTACGCTTCCGGAACAGTCGCGAAGCCTCGCCCGTTGTCGAGCCGCCCGGTGCGTATTCCGGGCGCAACAGGAGGAAATTCAT
>DATHBY010000377.1:0-3902 GCA_035295885.1 Allosphingosinicella sp. | reverse complement strand
ACCGGCGGCCCCATTTCCTGGAGAGCCGGGTCCGCCGCCCGGATGGTGGTGCCGCCTGTCGAATCCACGTCGAGGCAGGCCTGGGTGCCGACGACGACGCTGTTGAGAAGCGCGTAATCGGCGCCTCCGCGAAGCAGGATCGTGTTGCCGCCCTGGACGGTGCTGCGCTGAACGAATGTGGCGTTGGAGACCCGCGTATATTGCCGGGGAAGTGCGTCCTCGTTGCCGTTCGAATCCGCCTCGATCATCGAATCGCCGTTCTGGGCGTCGCGCTGCACTCCGATCACGAACTGGATCGTGCCGCGATAGCCGAGGTCGGTGTCGAGGCTGTCGTCGTCCGCTCCGGTGACGACGAGATGCTTCGCGTTCACCCGGCCGCCGAAAATCTCGATGCCGTCGTCCGAGCTGTTATGGACGTGGATGTGATCGATGGTGGTGTTCGAGCCTACGCCGCCCATGGTGAGGCCCTGAAGCTCGTTGCCAGGAGCGATGGCGAAGCCGGAATAGCGGATCTGTACAAAGCGCATCGTACCCGAATTGTCCGTCGCGACGTTTCCGCCGTAGAAGGAGCCGGTCGTGCCCTCGATCACCTGCTGGCAATTGGCCGAGCCGCCGGGGGCCGCGGTGTTGCAGTCGCTGATCGGGGCGCGGCCGAGCAGGATGACTCCGCCCCACAGGCCCTGGGCCGAATCGGTGGCCGTGCCCTCGACATTGGCCCGGGCGGTGAAGACGATCGGCTGGGCCGCGCTGCCGACGGCGTTGATCCGCGAGCCGCGGTTGACCACCAGATAGTCGTTGCCGGACGAGCCGAAGAGGGTGACTCCGGCCTGGAGGGTAAGTGTCACCGAGTCGCCGCCCGCGAGCGAGCCGTCGCCGCCGACGTCGGTGCCGACGTTGACCGGCCCCGCGAGCGAATAGATCACGCCCGGAAGCTTCTGGACCGTGTAGTCGTCGCCGATCCGGCCGGAAATCTCGCAATTGCGCCACGCCGTGGCGATCACTCCGCGGTCGACGGTGCCCTGCGGGCAGCCGGCGGCGGGAGTGCCGTTGCCTGGCGCCGGCGGCGGAGGCGGCGGAGCGGGCGCGGCGGGGACGGGAACGACGATCGTCCCTTCCCCCGGCGAGGCGACTCCGCCGGGGCCGCAGGCGGCCAGCGGGATCAGGGTCGAGAGCAGCAGGATCGAACGGAGACGAAGCATCGAAATCCCCCTTGTAGGTGTCCAGCCAGCTCGCCTTTGGTGCGAGTCTGTTGCCGGGACGGAACTAGGGAGAGTCTGTGATAATCGTGTGACAGAATCCAAATAGAACGTTGAGTTATGGGTTTCGTCTATGGGTAATATTGTGTAACTAATGTGACCTATTACTGTCACAAATGTCACGTGCTTGCGCGCATCCTCTTGCCGTCTCTTTCGAAGACGAACGCGGTCTTGCTGGCATTTTGCATCTCCCAGGCGAGCTCGCTCATCCTTTCCTCGTCGAACCGGCTGCCGTTGACGCTGAGGATGACGTCGCCGGCTCTCAGCCCGGCCTTTTGCAGCTTCGGAAGGCTTTGGCCGCCGCTGAGCGCGTAGCCGCCGGAGGCGACAGGCCTCAGGATATTGCGAAGCACCGCGGCTTCGATCCCGCGCTTCATTTCCGAATCGGCAATCCGCGGAGCGTCTCCCTTCGAGGGTTCGCCGAATCGCCTGAGCTTCAGCCGGGCCGGCCGGCCGCCGGTGACGAGGATGGCGTAGTCGGGTCCCACCTCCGTAAGCGTCAGGCCCGGATGGAAGTCCTTTCCGACCCGGACCAGGCGCTGGCCGCCGGAGCCGGAGCCGACGATCGCCGCCGGCTCCGCCGAACCGCCGCCGCTCACTCCATAGAGAATGAGGCCGAGGGCCGACCCCGGAATGGGGGCCGGAGCGGGTGTGGCGATGGGCGCGGCGGCCGGGGGTGCGGGCGCCGGGTCCGGCCGGCGGGGCTGCGGCACATCTGCCGCCGGCGATGCCGCGAGCCAGGCACAGGCTCCGGCCGCGGCGGCGAGGAATCCCGCCGTCCGGACCGCCCTCGCCGCCCGGCCCACCTCAGCTTTCGCTGTCGAGCGCATAGCCGGCGGCCCTAACCGTCCGGATCAGGTCGCGCTTGCCGCCCGCATTGATCGCCCGCCGAAGGCGCCGGACGTAGACGTCGACGGTCCGGATCTCGATGTCGCTGTCCCGGCCCCAGACCGCGTCGAGGAGGCGCTCGCGGGAGAAGACGCGCTCCTGATTCTCGAGCAGATGGCGAAGCAGCTTGAACTCGGTCGGCCCGAGCGAAACCGTTTTGCCGGCCCTGCGCACCTTGTGGGCGGCCATGTCGAGCTCGAGGTCGCCGAAGCTGAGCACCATTCCGGCCAGGGCCGGGCGCACCCGCCGAAGCACCGCCCGCACCCGGGCGACCAGCTCGGGCGGGCTGAACGGCTTGGTCACATAATCGTCGGCGCCGGTCTCGAGCCCGCGGACCCGATCCGATTCCTCACCGCGGGCGGTCAGAATGATGATCGGGATGTTGGCGGTTTCGGGGTCTCGGCGCAGGCGCCGGCAGACTTCGATGCCCGACAATTCCTCGAGCATCCAGTCGAGGACGATCAGGTCCGGCCCGCGTTCGGCGGCCAGCAGCAGCGCCTCCTCTCCGCTGGGCGTGTGGACGACCTCGAAGCCCTGCTTCTCGAACGTCCAGCGCAGAAGCTCGACCATCGCCGGATCGTCTTCGGCGAGGAGCAGCCGGACGTCGCCATCGGCGCGGTTCATCTCTGCCCGAGCCGTTCGTTTCCGCTGCACCATCGCCGCCATAAGCTCGCCACCTGTCATTCCTGACGCAATCAACTGCGCCACTTTCGTGACAGGCGTGTGAAAGCCCGGAGCCTCAGGCGCGGCGTCCAGCCGGCGCCGCCTCCTCCTCGGACTCGAGCGCGTAGCCGGCCGAGCGCACCGTCCTGATCAGATCGGGCTTGCCGTCTTCGTTCAGGGCCTTGCGGATGCGCCGGATCTGGACGTCGACGGTGCGCAGCTCGACGTCGGAATCCCGGCCCCAGACGCTGTCCAGAAGTCCCTCGCGAGTGAATACGCGCCGCGGGCTCTCCATGAAATGCTGGAGGAGCCGGAATTCGGACGGAGTGAGGTGGATCGGCCGACCGCCGCGGCGGACCCGGTGAGTGGCCAGATCCATTTCGAGATCGGCGTAGGCGAGCGCGGCCCCGGCGAGCGCCGGCCTGACCCGGCGGAGCACGGCGGCGAGGCGGGCGAGAAGCTCGCGCGGCGAGAAGGGCTTGGTGACATAATCGTCCGCGCCCGTCTCGAGCCCGCGGACCCGGTCCGCCTCCTCGCCCCGTGCGGTCATCATGATGATCGGCACCGCCTTCGTCTGCGGGATCCGGCGGAGCTGCCGGCAGACCTCGATTCCGGAGGTGCCCTCGATCATCCAGTCGAGCAGGACGAGGTCGGGCGGCTCCTCGCGGGCGAGCAGGAGAGCTTCGTCGCCGTCGGCGGTATGGATCGTCTCATAGCCCTCCCGCTCGAGATGGAAGCGGACGAGCTCGGCCAGGGCCGGGTCGTCCTCGACGAAAAGGATCCGGCCTTTGGCCATCAATCGCCAGTGCGGGTCGGGTCCGCGCCACGCTCGCGCTCGGCGAGATGCTCTCCGCTCGCCGCGAAATAGACCATCTCGGCGATGTTGGTGGCGTGATCGCCGACCCGCTCGAGATTCTTGGCGACGAACAGCAAATGGGTCGCCGGGGTGATGTTGTTGGGATTCTCCATCATGAAGGTGAGGAGGGTCCTGAAGATGCTGTTGTAGAAGTCGTCGACCGCCCGGTCGCGCTCGCACACGTCCACCGCCCTGGCGGAATCGCGGGCGACGAAGGCGTCGAGAGCGGTCCGGACCAT
>DATHBY010000376.1:0-2443 GCA_035295885.1 Allosphingosinicella sp. | reverse complement strand
AGCGCGATCCTCCAAACTCCGCGCCTTCTACCCCTCCACCGCCCTTCGGGCGGTCCCCCTTCCCCATCTCACGATGGGGAGGACAAACGGCTCCGCTTGTACAACAGCCCGAGCCCCTGCACCGTCAGATCGGGCTCGATCTCGTCGAAGATCGTCGTGTGCTGGTCGAACAGGGTCGCCAGGCCGCCGGTGGCGACGACCTTCGCGGGCCGGCCGATCTCCGCCTTCATCCGGGCCACCAGACCTTCCATCATCGCCACATAGCCCCAATAGATGCCGATATGCATCTGGTCCTCGGTCGTGCGGCCGAGGACGGAGAGGTTGCCCGCGGGCGCCTCGATGGCGATTCGCGGCAGCTTCGCCGCGGCGGTGACCAGCGCGTCGAGCGACAGGTTGATTCCGGGTGCGATGATTCCGCCCTTGTAGGCGCCCGAATAATCGACCGCGTCGAAGGTGGTGGCGGTGCCGAAATCGATGACGATGAGGTCGCCCTCGTGAAGCGCGTGGGCGGCGATGGCGTTGAGGACCCGGTCGGCACCGACGCTCCTGGGCTCGGCGACGTCGAGCTCGATTCCCCATTCCGCCCCCGCCTGGCCGGCGATGAGCGGCTCCACCTGGAAATATTTGGCAGCGAGCACCTCGAGATTGTGAGTCGCGCGAGGCACCACCGTTCCGACGATGACCGCGTCGACCACGTCGCGGGGCAGCCCCTCCAGCTCGATCAGCTGGTGGAGCCAGACCGCATATTGATCGGCGGTCCGCCTCGGATCGGTCGCGATCCGCCAGCGGGCGCGGATGACCCCGTCCTCCAAGAGGGCGAAGACGATGTTGGTGTTTCCGGCGTCGACGGCGAGCAGCATCGGGGCTGTCTAGCGGCGGCTCGGGGAATTGGCGAGGGGCGCGGTCTTCACCGGCTGGGGCAGCCTAGAGCAGGAAGACATCGCCGGCATGAATGACCTGGCTCGACCCGTCCGCCAGCCGCAGGCGCAGCGCCCCGCTCTCGTCGAGCCCCTCGAACGTGCCCTCGACCCAGTCGCCGCCGGCCGTGTGGGTGGAGAGTGCCGTACCGGGGGGGTGGGCGGCGGCCAGCCAGCGTTCGCGAACCGGCCCGACGCCCCCCTGGCGCCAGCGCTCGAGCCAGCGCGCGAAGCTTTCGGCCAGGGCGTCGAGGAAAGCGGCCGGATCGGGCGCTCCGCCGAGCTGACCGAAGCTGATGGTCGGCCGGATTTCGTCCGGATGGTCGGCGAGGTTGACCCCGAAGCCGACGATTACCGCATCGTCCAGCCGCTCGAGCAGGATACCCGACAGCTTGGCGCCGGCCACCATCAGATCGTTGGGCCACTTGATTTCGATGGGCGCCCGGCTGGCGAAGGCGCAGGCGACCTCGTGCAGAGCCACCGCCGCGACCAGTGCCAGCGTCGGCGCCGGCGGGTCACCGGGCCTCAGGCGGACGAGGGTGCTGGCGTAGAGGTTGCCGGGAGGGGAGTGCCACTCCCGGCCTTGCCGGCCGCGCCCGCTGCGCTGGCGCTCGGCGCGCAGCCAGACGCCCTCCGCCGCGCCCTCACGGGCAAGCGAGGCGAGGTCGTCGTTCGTGGAGCCGGTTACGGTTACGGTGCGGATGGCGATCGTCGGGTCCATGGTGGCTGTCAGACATAGCCGCCGTCTTTGGCGATGAGGAGGGCCTGGGTCAGACTCCGGACGCCGAGCTTTTTCATCATGTTCGCCCGATGCAGCTCCACCGTTCGCACGCTGAGGCCCAGCTCGTGAGCGACGATCTTGTTGGGAGCGCCGTCGGCGAAGGCGACGAGCACTTCTTTCTCCCGGCGGGTGAGAGTCGCCAGCGCCCGGACCCGCGAGAGCCGCTGGGTGCGCAGGAGCTCGAACCCCTTTTCGACGGCGGCGGCGAGGTTGTCGACACGGAAGGGCTTCTCGATGAAGTCGACCACTCCCAGGCGGCCGGCGCGGACCGCATGGGGGACGTTGCCGTTGGCGGAGACGATTATCACCGGAAAGGCGGCTCGTCCCTTGGCGATCGCCTCCAATAACTCCAGGCCGCTGATCCCGGGCAGCTCGATGTCGACGATGATCACCCCCGGCGCGCGACTGGGATGCCCGGCGAGGAACGCCTCGGCGGAATCGAACTCTTCGAAGTCGGTGCAGGTCCCGGCCAAAGCCTGGCGTATGAGCCTTCGCAAAAGCTCTTCGTCGTCGATAATATACGCACACCGGTCGCCCATAGGCTGCTCAATTAGGCCCGCTCCGGGGGCAGGCATAGGTATTTTTCCGCAATAGGAGGCGAAGCGGGTCGAGACCAGGATGACGCCGCCGCCGGGGGGAGGCACTTTTCCATCCTTCGCGCGGCCTGTGCGCGCGCTTAAGATGGACTGGGCCGGCTGCCGGCCACGCCGCCGGCCCAGTCTTCGAAGCTCAGAACAATGCGCTG
>DATHBY010000375.1:0-5546 GCA_035295885.1 Allosphingosinicella sp. | reverse complement strand
ACAATGCGCTGGCGGCGTTGCCGGCGGCTGCCCCCAGCCAGGGGATGGCGAAATAGCCGAGCGGCGACACGAAGACCGCCGCGAGCACGATCAGCACCGCCTGCGGCACGTCGTCGGTGTCGCCGAAGGCGGGCGCCGGATCGTCGAAATACATCGTCTTGACGATCTTCAGATAATAAAAGGCGCTGATCACCGAGGTGGCGATTCCGACCGCGGCGAGCCAGGTCAGATCGGCCCGGACGGCCGCGTCGAACACCAGGAATTTGGGCCAGAAGCCGAACAGCGGCGGCACCCCGGCGAGGCTGAACATGAAGATCGCCATTCCGGCGGCGAGCCAGGGCCGGGTGGTGGAGAGGCCGGAGAGGCTGGCGATGCTCTCGACCGGCCGGCCCTCGGTATCGCGCATCCTCAGCACGATCAGGAACGCGCCGAGGGTCATCACCGTATAGACGGCCATGTAGAAGAGCACCGAAGCGACCCCGTCGCGGGTGGCCGCGGCCAGGCCGATCAGTGCGAAGCCGACATTGTTGATCGAGGAGTAAGCGAGCAGCCGCTTGATGTTGGGCTGGCCGATCGCGGCGACTCCGCCGAGGATGGTCGAGGCGAGCGCCATGAAGATGACGATCTGGCGCCACTCGAACGCCGCGGGCCCCATCGCCTCCACCGCGACCCGGGTGAGCAGCGCCATGGCAGCGACCTTGGGCGCCGAGGCGAAGAAGGCGGTCACCGGAGTCGGAGCGCCCTCGTAGACGTCGGGAGTCCACATGTGGAACGGCACCGCCGAGACCTTGAAGGCGATCCCGGCCATCACGAAGACCATCCCGAACAATTCGCCGGTCGAGACTCCGTCGCGGCCCAGCGCGGCGTGGATCTCGCCGAACAAGGTGGAGCCGGTGAAGCCGTAGAGGAGCGAGACCCCGTAGAGCAGGATGCCGCTGGCGAGCGCGCCCAGCACGAAATATTTGAGGCCGGCTTCCGCGGAACGGTTGTCGCGGCGCTGGAAGCTGGCGAGGACGTAGGCCGAGAGGCTCTGGAGCTCGAGGCCGACATAGAGGGTGAGAAGGTCGCCCGCCGAGACCATCATCCCCATGCCGACGCACGAGAGCAGGATCAGGACCGGATATTCGGCGCGATAGTCGCGGTCGCGGCTGAACCAGCCCGAGGCCGCGACCAGCGAAGCGCCGGCGGCGATGTAGATCAGGACCTTCGAGAAAGCCGCGAAGCTGTCGCCGACGAACAGCCCGTCGAAGGCGGCACCGCCACGGTCGCTTATCCCCGGCGTCCAGAAGGCCGCGAGGACCAGGGCGGCGATGGCGAGCCAGGTGAGCAGGCGCGCGCTTTTGTCGCCCATCCAGGCGGCGGCCATCATCAGCACCAGAGCCGAGACGGTGAGGATGATCTCGGGCAGGGTGAGGAGCAGGGACCCGGTCATCAATGCCCCTCCCCTGCGGCATGCGCCGGCGCCTTAGGCGCGGGAGCGGCGGACTTCACAAGCCCGGCGTCGCCCGGAGGGTTGGCGCGCTCGACCCTGGCGAGCAGATAGCCGACGTCCTTGCGCATCGGCGCCAGGAAGCTCTCGGGATAGACGCCCATCCACAGGACCACCGCCGCGATCGAGCCCAGCGAGACATATTCGCGGATATCAAGGTCCGGCATCGCCGCCGCGTCGGCGTTGCGGCTCGTGCCGTAGGCGACCCGCCAGTAGAGCCAGAGCATGTAGGCCGCGCCCAGGATGATGCCCGTGGTGGCGACGGCGGCGACGAAGCTGTTCGCCTCATAGGCTCCGACCAGAGCGAGGAACTCGCCGACGAAGCCGCTCGTCCCCGGCAGCCCGACCGAGGCCATGGTGAACAGCATGAACAGCAGGGCATAAGCCGGCATGTTGTTGGACAGGCCGCCGTAGCGGTCGATGTCGCGAGTGTGCAGCCGGTCGTAGACGACCCCGACGCACAGGAAGAGCGCGGCCGAGACGAGGCCGTGGCTGAGCATGACGATCAGCGCGCCCTCCAGCCCCTGCCGGTTGAAGGCGAAGATGCCGATCGTGACGAAGGCCATGTGGGCCACCGAGGAATAAGCGATCAGCTTCTTCATGTCGCGCTGCACGAGCGCGACCAGCGAGGTGTAAACGATGGCGACCAGACTCAACGCGAAGACGAGCCAGACCAGCTGGGCCGAAGCTTCCGGGAACATCGGCAGCGAGAATCGGATGAAGCCGTAGCCGCCGAGCTTGAGGAGCACTCCGGCGAGAATCACCGAGCCGGCGGTCGGCGCCTGGACGTGGGCGTCGGGGAGCCAGGTGTGGACCGGCCACATCGGCATCTTGACGGCGAAGCTCGCGAAGAAGGCGAGCCACAGCCAGGTCTGCGCTTCCGGCGGGAAGTCGGTCATCATCAGGGCGTTGATCGCGGTGGTGCCGGCGAAATTCACCATCCACAGCATCGCCACCAGCATCAGCACCGAGCCGAGCAGGGTGTAGAGGAAGAATTTGTAGCTGGCGTAGATCCGCTCGGCGCCGCCCCAGATGCCGATGATCAGGAACATCGGGATCAGCCCGGCCTCGAAGAAGATGTAGAAGAGGAAGATGTCCTGGGCCATGAACACGCCCAGTATCATCGTCTCCATGACGAGGAACGCCGCCATATATTCCTGAACCCGGCGCTGGACCGAGGCCCAGCTGGCGAGGATGCAGATCGGCATCAGGAAGACGGAGAGCATGATCAGCATGAGCGCCATGCCGTCGATGCCCAGCGCCCAGGAGAAGCGGCCGAACGCTCCCTTCGCCAGCTCCTGGAACTGCCACTGCTGGCCCGCAACCTGATATTCGGACCACAGGAGGATTCCGAGCGCCAGGTTCGCCAGGGTGGCGAACAGCGCGACCCAGCGGGCGCTGTTGGCCGAAACGCACAGGCAGACGATCGCGGCGGCCAGCGGGATGGCCAGCATCTCCGAGAGGATCGGGAATGCGTATTCGAAGAAATATCCGGCCTGGTTCATCGCGACATCGCCCAGGTCGCGGCGGCGGCGAGGCCGAGGAGCATCACCAGAGCGTAGGTGTAGAGATAGCCGGACTGCAGCCGGGCGGTGAGCACGTTGCCGACCCTGACCGCGGCCGCGGCTCCGTCAGGCCCGAAGCGGTCGATCGTCTTCTCGTCGCCGCGCTTCCAGAACAGGCCGCCGAGCCACAGCGACGGACGGACGAAGACCAGGTCATAGATCTCGTCGAAATACCATTTGTTGTAGAGGAAAGTGTGCAGCACGCCCCACTGGCCGGTGAAGCGGGCGGGGATGTCGGTCCTTCGGATATAGGCCTGGAGCGCGATCAGGAAGCCGAGGATCATCACGATGCCGGGAGCAAGCTTCACCCACAAAGGCACTTCGTGGATGGCGTGGGCGAGATGGGTGTCGAAGGCGATGCTGGCGCTCCAGAAATGCGCGCCCTCCTCGGCCTCGATGAACGGCCCGTGGAAAAGTATCCCGGCGAAGACCGCGCCCAAGGAGAGCAGGCCCAGCGGCACCAGCATCGTCCACGGGCTTTCGTGCGGCCGATAGCCGCCGGTGCCGCCGGGCACTTCGCTCGCCGACGCTTCGTGGGGACGGGTATCGTGGCCCGAATCCTCCGCCGCCGGATGGTCGCCATGGTGGCCATGGCCGTGGAGCGCATGCCGGATATGCTCGGAGGCCGCCCAGCGGGCCTTTCCGAAGAAGGTGAGGAAGACGAGCCGCCAGCTGTAGAAGCTGGTCAGCAGGGCCGCGACGATTCCGACCGCGAAGGCGAACCCGCCGACTCCGGTGCCGCTGGCAAACGCGCTCTCGATGATCGCGTCCTTCGAATAGAAGCCGGCGAAGCCGAAGCCGGACCAGCCCGCCACCTGGATGATCCCGACCCCGGTGATGGCGAGCGTGCCGATGGTCATCGCCCAGAAGGTGAGCGGGATCTCCTTCCGGAGCGCTCCGTAGAAGCGCATGTCCTGCTCGTGGTGCATGGCGTGGATGACCGAGCCGGCGCCGAGGAACAGCAAAGCCTTGAAGAAGGCGTGGGTGAAGAGGTGGAACATCGCCGCGCCATAGGCGCCGACTCCGGCGGCGAAGAACATGTAGCCCAGCTGCGAGCAGGTCGAATAGGCGATCACCCGCTTGATGTCGTTCTGAGACGTGGCGACGGTGGCTGCGAAGATGGCGGTGGCGGCGCCGATCACCGTCACGAAGGCGAGCGCGGTCTCGCTGGTCTCGAACATCGGGGACAGCCGGCAGACCATGAACACGCCCGCGGTCACCATCGTCGCGGCGTGGATCAGCGCGGAGACCGGAGTGGGGCCCTCCATCGCGTCGGGAAGCCAGGTATGGAGGCCGAGCTGCGCCGACTTGCCCATCGCTCCGATGAACAGGAGGATGCAGATCAGCGTCATCGTGTCGAAGCGCTGGCCGAGGAAGCCGATCGTCGAGCCCGCCATTCCGGGCGAGGCGGCGAGGATCTCCGGGATCGAGACGGTGCCGAAGACCAGGAAGGTAGCGAAGATTCCGAGGCTGAACCCGAAATCGCCAACCCGGTTGACGACGAAGGCCTTGAGCGCGGCGGCGTTGGCGGAGGGCTTGTGGTACCAGAAGCCGATCAGAAGGTAGGAAGCGAGGCCGACGCCCTCCCAGCCGAAGAACATCTGGACGAGATTGTCGGCAGTCACCAGCATCAGCATCGCGAAGGTGAAGAGCGAGAGATAGGCGAAGAAGCGGGGCTGGCTGTCGTCCTCCGCCATATAGCCCCAGCTGTAGAGGTGGACGAGCGCGGAGACCGTCGTCACCACCACCAGCATCACCGAGGTCAGGGCGTCGACCCGAAGCGCCCAGTCGACCTGGAGGTCGCCGGAATGGATCCAGGCGAGGACGGGGTGGAGCTGGCTGTGCTCGGTGCCGGCGATGAAGCCGAGGAAGATCGGCCAGGAAAGGGCGCAGGCGGCGAAGAGCGCGCCCGTGGTGATCAGCTTGGCCGCGAGATTGCCGAGCATCCGGTTGCCGAGGCCGGCGACGATGGCGGCAAGCAGCGGCAGGAAGACGATGAGGACGACGGAGTTCATGCGCTGGCCGTCATCCCGGCGAAGGCCGGGATCCATGAACACGGGCTTGCCCATGCTGGATCGAAACGCTGTTGATGGATTCCGGCCTTCGCCGGAATGACGCAGAGGCGCCTCATCCCCCTCACCCCTTCATCTGGTTGATGTCGTCGACCGCGATCGTGCCCCGGCCTCGGAAGTAGATGACGAGGATGGCGAGGCCGATCGCAGCCTCGCCGGCGGCGACGGTGAGGACGAACATGGCGAAGACCTGCCCGACCATGTCGCCGAGATAGGCGGAGAAGGCGACGAGGTTGATGTTGACGGCGAGCAGGATGAGCTCGATCGCCATCAGGATGACGATGACGTTCTTGCGGTTCAGGAAAATGCCGAACACTCCGAGCACGAACAGGATCGCTCCGACGGCGAGGTAATGGCCGAGGCCGATCATGACTTCACCCCCGCGCTGCCGGGTAAAATCCGCTCATGCTGAGCAGGGAC
>DATHBY010000374.1:0-6636 GCA_035295885.1 Allosphingosinicella sp. | reverse complement strand
CCTTCGCGCCGCCTGCCGCTGATGAGGTTTGCCTCTACCTGCTCGAGACTCGTCCGGTGGCGCCGGCGATGGAGCTGGAGCTGCTTTCCCTGCTCGACGCTCCCGAGCGCGCCCGCCGGCTGCGCTTCGTTGCTCCGGCGGATCGTTACACTCACCTGATGGCCCATGCGCTTCTTCAGCGAGTGCTTCGAACCGCGACCGGTCGGCCGATGTGCTCGCTGTATCGCGACTCGCGCGGAAAGCCGCATCTTGAACCTCCGCCTGGGCGCCCGCTCTTTTTCAATCTGACGCATACCGGCGGGCTCGTCGCCTGCGCGACCGCCACGACGCCGGTCGGCGTCGACGCCGAACGGGTTGACGACGACAAGGCCTGGATCGAGATAGCCGAGCGCTTCTTCTCGCCGGCGGAGGTGTCCAGCCTGACCGGGCTGACCGGAGAGGGCCTTGCCCGGCAGTTCTTCGGCATTTGGACGTTGAAGGAGGCGATCGTGAAGGCGGCGGGCTGCGGCATAACGATCCCGCTCGAGCGCTTTTCCGTCGATCCGACGAGCCGGCCGCCAGGCATGGCGACGGATCTCGCATGGCTCGCCGGATGCTGGTCGCTGGAGCGAATCAGCCTGCCCACGCACGAGGTGGCCGTCGCTGTTCAGGTCGAAGCTTCTTCTCCAGTGCACCTGAAAACAGTATTTTGCGACCCCGAGGACATCGTCGATCGACCCGAAGCCGGTTGAAAAATTGTGTCAATTCGCTGTACCACCCAGGGGTACAGCGCTCGCTGCACGGCCAATAGAGTCAATTGGCTTAGCGGTCGAAGAAACGGGCTGCGAATCCTGCCTCGCAGTCAGTTCTCTCGCTGAACCCGGCCGGCAGGGCTCTCTCGGCATTCCCGTATCCTCTTCTCCCGCCCGCCTGTGCCCGCCGCCCGGTCGGTGTGCGGCCCCATCGCGCGAGCCGGGCTCCGATCAGCGCCGCCCGCCTGAGGCGTTCCGACGGGCAATCAGCTTTCGCACCTCGGCCTCGACCGCACGGTCGTCGGCAAATTCCACTTTGAACGCCAGCGACGGCGCGTACGGCCCCAGCTGCCTGGGGACGTGAGAGGAATAGGCCTGGAGGCTGGAGAAACTGGAGAGGCCGGACGGCAGGTCGGTTGTGATCACGTTCGAATAATGGGTGTTCGCGTTGGTCTCCTGGCCAACATGGGTAGCGCCGAGAGCCCGGAACAGGCGCGCCGCCTGCAGGCATGAGCTGAAGCACAGGCGGTCCGTGACGAGGATGACGGGCGGCGGTCGCCTCACCCGGTCGAGCTTGCGCAGGCCGGGGTTCGCATCGATCGTGTCCGGCCCCTGCGCGAGCGGCCGCCCGCGCTCCTGCGCGGCCTTGAGCGCGTCCCGCTGGGCAGCCATTCCCAACGCTATGGGGTGGTTTGCGCCGACCAGCCGCGAGGCGCGTTCGACATAGGAATTGGCGGTCTTGAGCGTTGTCGGCGAGGCCCGCCAGATCACTTTTTGCGGTTCCAGGGCGCCTTTGGGGCGGACCGCCCGGTCGACCCGGGCTGTTCCGTAGATCACCTCCGCAACCCGGTCGCTGATGAACGAAGCGCCGCCGCTGTTCCCCCGCAGGTCAACGACGATGAACGGCGCCGCCCGCAGTGCCGCCTGCCGGGCCTCGACCTCCTTCATCAACGGCAGGGCCGCCGCCGACAGCGTGCCGAGCCGGATCCACCACCCGCTCTCGAACGGCCGCAGGCCCACTTCCTCGGCAGCGGAGGGCCCCAGGTTGGCGAACTGCTTCGCCAGGTCGCCGCTGCCGATGCGCCGCCAGTTCAGCCGGTGAGTCGCGATCTTGCCATCGGCGCCGCGAAAATCGCATGACTCCAGCCTCGGTTGGTGCGGGTTGCCGCTGTCCAGGAGGAGTGAGGAAGAGGAGCGCATTCCTTGCGCGCTCACCGTCCAGGCGGAAGTGAAGGGCCCGAGCCTGGCGGCAGCGAGCCGGTCGGGAGACTCGCCGTCGCAGGAGATCAGCTCTGCTCCGGCTTCCGGCCCGTCGCCGGCGCCGCCTTCGACGACCTTCCAGCCGCCTCGCCGGCTGGAAATGAGGAAGCCCGGCCAGTAGCGATCCGGCTGAACCCAGCTCGCCGTCGCGATGTGCGGATCGTCAAATGCGGCGGCGAAACGTTCGAGCGCGGCCCGATAACCGCCGAAGGTGCGAGCCGAGCGCGCGAGATTCCGGGCTTCGGCACGGCCGTCGCCCAATTGCTTGAGGAATGTGGCGTCGCCCCGGGCCGCGACGGCGCCGGGGTGGGTCTCCTCGATAAAGGCATAAGCCGCCTCGAGGTCCTGCTCGGCCATCCGGCTCCAGGCTTCGGACTGGGCGAGCGCGGGTGGGGCCAGGAGGGTGGCGCCTGCCAGCACGGCCAGGGCGGAACGTAGGGGATACGCCATGGATTCCTCCGCCTGTGCGCCGGAGCGGCCCACCCAAGCAGGCTAGCGGCGACGCCGAATTTCAGCAATGCCTCCTCTCGGACGCGAGACGTGCGGTAACGGCTGGCGCCTCGGAGCTCCGCGGACCGGGTGGAGTGAGCAGCCTGGACTCTTTCGGTGGCCTCTTGACCCGTGCCGAATGTACGGGAACAGGAACTGCTGGAGTAGCGGACCGGCCGGCGGCGGAAAGTGCCTCATGAAAATCGGGTTCTTCGGGAAGCTTCGCGAAGTGCTCGGCGACGAGTGCGAGCTGGCCGCCGTGGAGGAGGAAACGGTGGCGCAGCTGCGGACCCGGCTTGCCCGGTTGCACCCGCAGGCAGCCGGCGACCTCCTCAGCCCGCGGGTCCGCGCCTGCGTCGGGGACGAGATCGTCGCCGAGGATTTTCTCATCGCCGGGCAGGAACGGGTCGAGTTCCTCCCGCCGCTGTCGGGAGGGTGAGGATGTCGGTCCGCCTCGCCGAAGAGCCCTTTGCGGCCGAAATCGAGCTGGCGGAGTTCACGGCCGAACTGGCGGGCGAGGGCGCGGTGGTGAGCTTCCTCGGCATCGCCCGCGCCCGGACCCGGGAGGGCGAGGCGGTGGAGCGCCTGGTGCTTGAGCATCATCCCCGCCTCACCCTTCGCTCGCTGAACGAAATTGCCGGCGCGGCGCTCGAGCGCTTCGCCGTCTCGTCGCTCCGGATCGTCCATCGCCACGGCGCCGTCGCGCCCGGGGAGGCGATCGTCTTCGTCGCGGCGGCGGCCGAGCACCGCCGAGCCGCCTTCGAGGCGGCCGATTATCTGATGGATCGGCTCAAGACGGACGCGGTCTTCTGGAAGCTCGAGGAGGGACCGGAAGCCTCGCACTGGATCGAGCCGCGTGAGGAAGACTATAGCGCCCGCGAAAGGTGGATCGACAGCTCGTGCCCGGAATAGACGAAAGCCGGACCTTCCATCCGCTCCGGATCGCGGTGCTGACCGTCTCCGACAGCCGGACCGACGAGACCGACACGTCCGGAGGCCTGCTCGCCGAGCGACTCACCGCCGCCGGCCACGAGCTCGCGGCGAAAGCGATCGCCGGCGACGAAGTCGAAGCCATTCGAGGCCGGATCCGTAATTGGATCGCAGTGGGGAAGGTGGACGTCGTCCTCACTACAGGAGGAACCGGCTTCGCGCCGAGGGATGTGACTCCGGAGGCCGTGAAGCCGCTCTTCCGGCGCGAGATGGACGGCTTTTCCGTCCTGTTCCATCAGGCGAGCCACGGCACGGTCGGAATTTCCACGCTTCAGTCGAGGGCCTGCGCCGGGCAGATCGGGGATGTCTTCATCTTCTGCCTGCCCGGCTCGACCGGCGCCTGCCGCGACGGCTGGGACCTGGTCCTCGGCCCGGCGCTCGACAGCCGCTACCGCCCCTGCTCGTTCGCGGATCAGGTGCCACGCCTCAGGCACCTGTTCGAATGAGCCGGCTCAGCCATGTCGGCGGTGACGGCCGAGCGAGAATGGTTGACGTCTCGGACAAGGCGCTCACCGCGCGAATTGCCACGGCGGAGGGTAGGCTCACCTGCCTGCCGGCGACGCTCGCCGCGGTTCTGGCAGGGGACGCGCCCAAGGGATCGGTCATCGCCACCGCCGAGCTGGCCGGAACGATGGCCGCCAAGCGGACGGCCGATCTCATTCCGCTCTGCCATCCGCTGCCGCTGACCAAGGCGGCGGTGACCGTCGAACCGGACGAAGCGCTGCCCGGCTTCCGGGTCTCGGCGGAAGTAAGGACGGTGGGAGCGACCGGAGTCGAGATGGAGGCCTTGACCGCCGTCTCCGTCGCCTGCCTGACCTTGTTCGACATGCTCAAGGCGATCGACCGGGCGATGGAGATCGGCGGCGTCCGGGTGACGTCGAAGCAGGGCGGGCGGTCCGGCGACTGGTCCCGGGAATGATTTCTTTCGAGGAGGCGGTTCGGCGGGTGAGCGAGGTTGCTCGGCCGATCGGCCTGGAGCGGGTGCCTCTCGCGAGCGCTGCAGGCCGGGTGCTTGCAGCGCCGGTCATCGCTATGATCGATTCGCCTCCTGCCGACAGCTCCGCCATGGACGGTTATGCGGTCCGCGAGGCCGACCTGCCCGGTGCCCTTAGAGTGATCGGAGAATCCTTCGCGGGTGCCGCCTTCGACGGCACATTGGAGCGGGGGACCTGTGTCCGAATCTTCACCGGCGCGCCTGTGCCCGCGGGAGCCGATCGGGTCGTCATTCAGGAAGTGGCGGTCAGGGATGGCAACTCCGTCACGATCGCCGACCTTCCCGGCTCCGCGCGCTACATCAGGCTTGCAGGATCGGATTTTCGCGCCGGCGACACACTTCTCGAGGCCGGACGGCGGCTGGACCCGCGAGCGCTCGTCGCAGCCGCGGGCGCGGACGCGGCGAAAGTTGAAACGTGGCGGCGCCCGGCCGTTCTGGTAATCGCGACCGGTGACGAGCTTGCCTCGCCCGGGGAGGCCCGGGACCGCCCCGGTGCGATCCCCGAGAGCGTGTCCTTCGGGGTGATGGCGCTTGCCGAGCGATGGGGGGGCGTCGGCGTCGGATCGCTCCGGCTCGCCGACGATCTGCCGGCGATGGAGCGGGCCGCCGGAGAGTCGCTCGAGCAGGCGGACCTGATCGTGGTCACCGGCGGCGCGTCGGTCGGCGAGAAGGATCATGCCAAGGCGATGCTCGAGCCGCACGGGCTTGACCTGATCTTCTCGAAGGTCGCGATCAAGCCGGGCAAGCCCGTGTGGCTCGGGCGCGCCGGCGGCAAGCTCGTCCTTGGGCTGCCCGGCAATCCGACCTCGGCCATGGTCACCGCCCGGCTGCTGCTGGCTCCGCTCGTCGCCGGTCTCGCCGGCCGGCCCGCAAGGCTGGAATGGCGGAGGGTGAAGCTCGGCGAGCCGCTTCCCGCGTGCGGTGAGCGCGAGACTTTTCACCGGGCGCGCCTGACGAAGGCAGGCGCGGTGCCGCTCGCCAATCAGGATAGCGGCGCGCAAAGGGCGCTGGCCGAGGCGGATCTCCTCCTGCGCAGCCTGCCGAACGACCCGCCGCGACAGCCGGGCGAGGAGATCGAAGCGCTCGATTTCTAGACTCGCGAGCGCGCGACCTCAGGTGAAGACCAGCTTCGCCCCGGCAATGGCCAGGACCAGCCCCAGGCCCTGGAGCAATCGGAGCTTGGGCAGGCGGCCCGCGCCAAGCCAGGTGCCGGCGAGCGCGCCGGCCGCCACAGCTGCGATCAGGATCGGCAGCTCCCCGGGCAGGGAGCGCACGGACGCGAGGTTGCCGGCGAGGCCGGCAAGCGAATTAACGAAGATGAACCCGGCGGCGACTCCGGAGGTACGGCGCGCATCCTCCCAGCCGAGCAGGATGATGAGCGGGCTTAGGAAGATCCCGCCGCCTGTGCCGGTCAGCCCGGCCAGCAGCCCGAGCCCCGCGCCGGCAGGCAGAGTGATGATTAGGGAAGGAGGCCGAGGCTGGCGTTCCGCAAGCCTCAAGGGTTGCCAGAACAGCCTCGCCGCGGCGACCCAAAGGACCAGGCCGACCAGCGGGCGATAGTATTCCGGCGGGATGTGGATCCCTCCCCCGACAAATGCGGCAGGGGCCGCGGTCAGGAGGAATGCGGCCAGCAGCCGGAAGTTGATCTGGCCCGACTGCCAGTAGCGGATGCCGGCGACTCCGGCGACGACCAGGTTGAGCGCGAGTGCGGTCGGACGCATCACGTCCGGAGCCACCGCGAACAGCGCCATGATCGCCAGATAGGCCGAGGCGCCGCCATGGCCGACGGTCGAATAGAGCGCCGCCGCCAGGCCCATGAGCAGGGCCATCCAGGCGATCGTGGCGGGTTCCATGCCGCGGGCCCTGCTAGCCGCCGGTGACGCTCATGTGCCTCGCGACCGCGGGTCTGGACGTGCCGATCCGGAAGGCGTGCCCGCGGGGCTTGCCCGCGAGGAGGCGATCGAGCGCCTCATCGACCGCCGGGCGCCCGCCGCAACGCAGGAGGTCGCGCAGCTCGACCTTCTGGTCGTGGCCGAGGCAGCCATAGACCGTTCCGGTCGCTGCGATCCGGATTCGGTTGCACCCGTCGCAGAAATTGCCGGTGAGGGGAGTGATCAGCCCGAGCCGGATCGAAGTCCCTCCCACCTCGAAATAGCGCGCCGGGCCGCCGGT
>DATHBY010000373.1:0-1525 GCA_035295885.1 Allosphingosinicella sp. | reverse complement strand
TCTCGTCAGAAATGAAGAACAGAAAGGCGAGCGTGATTGCGGCCGAGATGACGACGAACTTGCGGCCTTCCGGATGCACGCTGGGCATGCGGTAGCGGACGTTGGTGGTGACCAGGTCCGGCTTTTCGAGGGAGGTCATGGCCCGGCCTTTAGGCCGCGGCGAGCGGCGTTACAACCGTCGCCCCTTGCCGTGCGGTTGATCGCCGCAGCGCCACCGCTTACAGCGCCGCGACCGCATCATCCAAGGGAAGCACGGCCGCACATGGCGAAGATCAAGGTGAAGAACCCGCTCGTCGAGCTCGACGGCGACGAGATGACCCGAATCATCTGGCAATGGATCCGCGAGCGGCTGATCCTCCCCTATCTCGACATCGAATTGCTCTATTTCGACCTCGGCATGGAGCATCGCGACGCGACCGACGACCGGGTGACGGTCGAATCGGCGGAGGCGATCAAGAAGCACGGGGTCGGAGTCAAATGCGCGACGATCACCCCCGACGAGGCCCGGGTCGAGGAATTCGGCCTCAAGAAGATGTGGAAATCGCCCAACGGCACCATCCGCAACATCCTGGGCGGGGTCGTCTTCCGCGAGCCGATCGTGATCGAGAACGTGCCCCGGCTGATCCCGGGATGGACCGACCCGATCGTCGTCGGCCGCCACGCCTTCGGCGACCAGTATAAGGCGACCGATTTCCGGGTCCCCGGCCCGGGCAAGCTCACCATCAAATGGCAGGGCGAGGACGGGCAGGAGATCGAGCATGAGGTGTTCGACTTCCCCTCGGCCGGAGTCGCCATGGGGATGTACAATCTCGACGATTCGATCCGCGACTTCGCCCGCGCCTGCTTCAATTTCGGCCTCGGCCGCGGCTGGCCGGTCTATCTCTCGACCAAGAACACGATCCTCAAGGCCTATGACGGCCGCTTCAAGGACATCTTCCAGGAGATTTTCGAGAGCGAGTTCAAGCCGCAGTTCGAAGCGGCGGGCACCGAATATCAGCATCGGCTGATCGACGACCTCGTCGCCTCGGCTCTGAAGTGGAGCGGCAAGTTCGTCTGGGCCTGCAAGAATTACGACGGCGACGTCCAGTCCGACATGGTCGCCCAGGGCTTCGGCTCATTGGGCCTGATGACCTCGATCCTGATGACCCCGGACGGCAGGACGGTCGAGGCCGAGGCCGCCCACGGCACCGTCACCCGCCATTTCCGAATGCACCAGCAGGGCAAGGCGACCTCGACCAACCCGCTCGCCTCCATCTTCGCCTGGACCGGCGGCCTGAAGTTCCGAGGCAAGTTCGACGAGACGCCCGAGGTCACCCGCTTCGCCGAGACCCTCGAGCGGGTCTGCATCGAGACGGTCGAAGCCGGCCAGATGACCAAGGACCTCGCCATCCTCATCGGCCCCGAGCAGAGCTGGATGACGACGGAGCAATTCTTCGAGGCGATAAGGGCCAACCTCGAAAGGGCGATGGCGGAGGGCTGAATTCATCCTCCCCATGCCCAGCATGGGGAGGGGGACCACACGTAG
>DATHBY010000372.1:0-6797 GCA_035295885.1 Allosphingosinicella sp. | reverse complement strand
GACAATTTCTCCTCCTACCGGAAGCTCCACATCCTGGCCGACGGTCCCGACCGGCAGATCTTCCTGTGCACCTCCGGAAGCCTTTCCATGTCGCAATCGGCGATCGGGCAGCTGACCGAAGGCCTGCCCGCCCCGATCGGCGACGAGAGCGTTGCGACGGTGGCGACGGCGCCGTCCATGTTCCGGGTCGCGGAGCTGGTCGGCGAGGCGGTGCAGAAGGTCAACCGGAGCGTCGGCTCGATCCTCGCCGAGGCGAACATCTCGAGCTCGGTGTCGCTTCTGCTCGGCGGCCGGATCGGCGGCGAACCGCCGTCGCTCTATCTGGTCTATTCGGCGGGCAACTTCATCCACTGCTCGCCGGAATCGCCCTTCCTCCAGATCGGCGAGACCAAATACGGCAAGCCGATCCTCGACCGCGGCATCCGCTACGTAACTCCGCTCGACGAGGCCGTGAAGGTGGCCCTGCTGTCCTTCGACAGCGCCATGCGCTCGAACCTGGGGGTGGCTCGGCCGCTCGACCTGATCGTCATGCCGGCCGACCCGTCGCGGCCGGTGCTGACCCGCCGGATCGAGGCGGACGATTCCTATTTCAACGAATTGTCGCTGCGCTGGGCGGTGCTGCTCCATGACGCGGCGGCGCAGATCCCGAACCCGCCGTGGATGGAAGGGTAGGGGACAGTCTGGTGACAGTCACGTGACTGTCACCAGACTGTCCCTTCACGCCGCGGCTCTCCCGCCTTCGATCATCGCCAGCTTCGGCGCGGCCAGAGCGGCGGCGGAGTCGGCGTGGAGGGGCGGGGAAAGGAGGTAGCCCTGGCCTTCGCGGCAGCCGAGCTCGCGAAGCAGTCGGAGCTGATCGTCGGTCTCGATATGCTCGGCGACGGACGGCAGGCCGAGCGCCGAGCACAGGTCGAGCACGCCCTTCAAGAGCCGGCGGCTGCGCATCGAATCGGCGATGCTTGCGATGAGGGCGCCGTCGAGCTTGACGCCGTCGAACTGCATCTCCCTCAGATAGGAGATGGAGGCGTGGCCAGCGCCGAAATCGTCGAGCACGATCCGGGCCCCGGCGCTCCGCAGCGCCCGCAGGTTGTCGCGGGCGATCTCGAAATCGGCGAGCAAAGCGGTCTCCGTCACCTCCACCTGGAGGCGGGCGGGATCGAGCCCGGCCCGGTCGAGCACGGCGAGCAGGCGCTGCGCCGAGCCGGCGGTGCAAAGCTGAACCGCGCTGAGGTTGAAAGACAGGCGCACCGCCGCCGCCCAGCGGCCGGCCTCGACGGCGGCCTGGGCGAGCAGCTTGTCGCTGATCTGCTCGATGACGTTGATCTGCTCGGCGATCGGGATGAACTGGTCGGGCGGGATCTGGCCGAGAGTCTCGTCGTGCCAGCGCGCCAGGGCCTCGAGCGCCTTCAATTCGCCGGTGGCGAGATCGGTGATCGGCTGGAAGACGAGGCCGATCCGCTCGAGGGTCTGGGGCAGCCGAAGCGCCTTTTCGACGAGTATCCGGCGGCGGTGGATCTCGTGCATCTCCTGGGTGAAGACGGCCACCCCGGAGCGCCCGCTTTCCTTGGCGCGGTAAAGGGCGGTGTCGGCGCGGATCAGCGCCTCCTGCACGTCGCAGTCGCCTGGGAGCAGCAGGGTCACTCCGCAGCAGCCGGAGATCCGAAACTCGCGGCCGTCGACGACGAAGGGCTCCTGAAGCGCCGCGCAGACGGCGGCGCCGGCGCTGTTGGCTCCGGCCATGGAACGGATCCGCGGAAGCAGCAAAGCGAACTCGTCGCCGCCGGTGCGGGCGATCAGCGCGCCGTCGCCGCCCGCATTGGCGAGCCGGTTGCCTATCCCCTCCAGCACCCGGTCTCCGGTGGCATGGCCGAACGTGTCGTTGATCGGCTTGAAGCCGTCCAGATCGACCATCGCCAGCGCGAACCCGCCGCCGCCGCGCGTGACGGCGGCCGAGCGCCTGCCGAGAATCCGAAGGAAGGCGCGGCGATTGGCAAGGCCGGTCAGCGGGTCGGTGTCGGCGATCCGCTTGGCCTTGACCTTCTCCGCCTTGGCAAGCCGCTCCGCGCGCTGCGCCCGCTCCCGCTCGAGGCTGATGGCCGTGCGCGATTCGACGAGCTCCCTGAAGCCCTCGTCGTGCACTCCGAGCAGGCGCATGAGAACCAGAAGGATGACTGCGAGGCTGACTCCGATGCCGACATGGCCGACATCGGGCGAAAAGGTGAGGCGGAGCGCCAGCGGAACTCCGAGCAGCAACAGGGGCACGCGTGCCGCCGCCGGATAGCGGCTGACACCATAGGCGCAGCCGATCGCCGCCAGGCTGGAGAAAAGAATGACGTAATTTTCTTCCCGGGGATCGCTGGTGCCGATCTGGTGCAGCGCCCAGCCGCAAAAGCCCAGGCTGAAGATCACGGCATAGACCCAGGTCTTGCGCAGCTCCCGCAGAACCCGCTCCGCGGGAACGGCGCGCTTGCGAACCCTGAGCCAGTGCGCGAGCCGGAAGAGGACCAGGCCCACCAGCACGGCCGCAAAGGGGGAGGCGAGGTCGCCGCCGCCGGACAGATGGAGGCCGAGGAGGTTGGTCAGCACGACGACGTAAAGAAGGGGAATCTGGCGCTGCAGAGCCCGGAAGCGCTCCTCGAGCAGGATCCGCCCGCCGACGGTCTCCACCTCGCCGGCGTCGATCAGCCGGCTCAATTTTTCCAGGCCCCACCCCATGGCGGCCTGATTACGCCGAAATGATTAAGAGGTGGTTTTAACCTAGACCAGCTTGGGCGGCGGCGTCATGCCGGACCCGATCCGGCATCCACCTTCCTTCGGCGGGCGCTGGATGGAGAAGGTGGACCGCGGATCAGGGCCCGGGCGACCCCCCCTGCCCCGTCCTAACGGCTCAGCGGAAGCTCGCGCTGGTCGGGGTCGAAGCGCTGCCAGCCCCCAGGGCCGAGCCGCTCGAGCGGGCGGAAGCGCGCCTTGTAGGCCATTCGCCTCGAGCTCTCGACCCAATAGCCGAGATAGACGTAGGGAAGGCCCGCTTTCCCCGCCCGCACGATATGGTCGAGGATGATGTAGGTGCCGAGCCCCGGGCGCGCCGGATAGTCCGGCTCGAAGAAGCTGTAGATCATCGACAGGCCGTCGGCCTGCTGATCGGTGAGGCAGGCGCCGACCAGCTTGCCGGGCCGGCCGCCGACGGACGGCTCGCGATATTCGATGACATAGGTCTTGACCGGCGACTGCTCGATCATGTCGCTGAAGTCGCTCTCGTCCATCCCGACCATGCCGCCGTCCGGGTGGCGCTGCTTGAGATAGCGGCGGAGCAGGGCATATTGCTCCTCGGTCGCCCAGGGCTTGCAGGCGGTGACCTCGAGCTCGCCGTGACGCTTCAGCATCCGCCGCTGGCTCGCGCTCGGCTGGAACTCGCCGGCGACGACCCGGACCGAGACGCAGGCCGAGCAATCGAGGCAGCTTGGACGATAGGCGACTGCCTGGCTGCGCCGGAAGCCGATTCGGCCGAGCGCGTCGTTCAGGTCGGCGGCATGCTGCCCGGCCAGCTCCGTGAACACCTTCCGCTCCGTCTTGCCCGCGAGATACGGGCAGGGGGCGGGGCTGGTGACGAAGAAGCGGGGAAAGCGGAAGGGGGCGCTCAACGGGGCTCCGGGGTTTAGAGGCGTGGTTGAAAGTCTGTTTATGCGTCTTTGCAGGCCGCTTGGAAAGGGCGAGGAGCCCCGAAAACGGCGTTAACCACCATACGTTCCTATGCGGGACGGCGGCTCAGCGAATCTCTACGGGATGGACGTAGAAGCCGGCCTCCTCGAGCGCGTGGACGAGGGCGTCGAGATGCTCGGAATCGCGCGCTTCGCACTCGACGTCGATGAAGGCGTCCTTGGCCGGAAGCGTCGTGAAGACTCGCTGGTGATAGACTTCGATGATGTTGGCGCCATGAGCGTCGAACAGTTTCACGACGGCGAGCAGCGCCCCGGGCCGGTCCTGGAGCTGGATGCGCAGGCGGGCCATGCGGCCGGAGCGGGCGAGGTCCCTCAAGAGAACGGTGGCGAGCAGGCGGGTGTCGATATTGCCGCCGGTGAGGATGAGCCCGACCTTGCGGTCCCGGAAACGCTCCGGGTGGGCGAGCAGGGCGGCGAGACCGGCCGCCCCCGCCCCTTCGGCGACGGTCTTCTCGATCTGCAGATAGAGGCTGACGGCGGTCTCGATGTAGCGCTCGGGGACGAGCAGGATCTCGTCCACCACCCGCTCGATGATTCCGGGCGTGATCCGGCCGGGCTTCTTGACCGCGATCCCTTCCGCGAGCGTGTCGCCGGCGGAGGGGAGATCCTTGCCGCTGATCCGGCAGTACATGCTCGGATAGAGCTCGGCCTGCACTCCTACCACCTCGATGTCGGGGCGAAGCGCCCGGGCGGCGGTGCCGACTCCCGAGATCAGCCCGCCGCCACCGATCGGCACGACCAGAGTGTCGATTTCCCGGGCGTCGGCGAGCAGCTCGAGCGCCACGGTGCCCTGCCCGGCAATGATCTCGGGGTCGTCGAACGGGTGGACGAAGGTGAGCGCTTCCGCCTCGGCGATGCGCAATGCCTCGGCATAGGCCTCGTCGTACATCTCGCCGTGAAGGACGATTCGCGCTCCATGCCCCTCGGTCTGCATCACCTTGATGCTGGGGGTGGAGGTCGGCATGACGATGGTGACCGGCACTCCGAGCCGCCGCCCGTGATAGGCGACCGCCTGCGCATGGTTGCCGGCCGACGCGGCGATCACTCCGCGAGCGCACTCCTCCTGCGACAGCTGCAGCAATTTGTTGAGCGCGCCGCGTTCCTTGTAGGCGGCGGTGAACTGGAGGTTCTCGAACTTGACCCAGACGCCGGCTCCGGTCGCCTCGGAGAGGGTGCGGCTGAGGAGGGTCGGGGTTCGGACCACCGCCCCTTCGATCCGTCTCGCCGCCGCTTCGATGTCCGCGAGGGTGACGGGGAGGTCGGCCATGGCCGGTCGTTAGAGCATCTGGCGCCACCGCGAAACAAGGCTTATCGCCGCCGGATGATCAGAAAGCTTCTGGCGGCGCTGGCCGCCCTGTGCATGACCTCCGCGGCCGCCGCCGACGTGCTGGTCGACAACGTCAACGGCTATACGATCGGCGCCGACGGCCGCCTGATCCGCTTCGGAGCGATGCTCGTCGGCGACGACGGCAAGGTCGAGCGGCTCTACCAGCGCGGCGAGAAGCATCAGCGGACCCGCTACCGCTTCGACGGCAAGGGGCGCACCCTGCTTCCCGGCCTGATCGACGCCCACGGGCATGTCATGGGCCTCGGCCTCAACGCCCTCCAGCTCGACCTGTCCGACACCAAATCGCTTCAGGAGGCGCAGGCGAAGATCGCAGCCTATGCCGCCGCCAACCCCACTCCGCGCTGGATCATCGGCCGCGGCTGGAACCAGGAGACCTGGGGCCTGGGACGCTTCCCGACCGCCGCCGAGCTCGACGCCGCGGTCAGGGACCGGCCGGTCTGGCTGGAGCGGATCGACGGCCATGCCGGCTGGGCGAACAGCGCCGCGATGAGGGAAGCGGGGATCAATGCGACCACCAAATCGCCGGCGGGGGGGCGGATCGAGACTGCGCGCGGCCAGCCGACCGGAATCTTCATCGACGCCGCCTCCTCACTGATCGACAAGATGGTGCCGCCGGCGCTCCCCCGCACCCGCGACCAGGCGCTGGAGCGCGCGCAGGAGATCATGCTCTCCAACGGCCTCACCGCCGCCGCCGACATGGGCACCAGCCCCGAGGACTGGCTGGTCATGCGCCGGGCCGGCGACGAAGGGCGGCTGAAGGTACGGATCATCGCCTACGGCTCGGGAGTGGAGAGCACGCTTGCCATCGCGGGCACCAGGCCGACGCCCTGGCTCTACGGCGACCGGCTGCGGCTGATCGGGGTCAAGCTCTACGCCGACGGAGCGCTCGGCTCGCGCGGGGCCTGGCTGAAGCAGCCCTACAGGGACATGCCGGGCCAGCGCGGCCTCGGCTTCCTCGCAGAGACCGAATTGCTCAACCTGATGAGCCGGGCCGCCATGGACAAGTTCCAGGTCGCGGTGCACGCCATCGGCGACGCCGCCAACGCCCAGGTGCTGGCCGCGTTCGAGGAGATGGCGAACACCTACAAGGGCGACCGGCGCTGGCGCATCGAGCATGCCCAGGTCGTCGATCCCGCCGATCTGGCGCGCTTCGGCCGCAACGGCATCATCGCCTCGATGCAGCCGGTCCACCAGACCAGCGACTGGCGGATGGCGGAGGCCCGGATGGGGCTCGAGCGGCTCGGCGGCGCCTATGCCTGGCGAAGCATGCTCGCCAACCGCTCCCCGCTCGCCTTCGGCTCGGATTTCCCGGTCGAATCGCCCAACCCCTTCCCGGGCCTCGCCGCCGCCATCAGCCGCCAGGACCCGAGCGGCCAGCCTCCGGGCGGGTGGCTGCCCGAGCAGCGCGTCACCCTCGAGCAGGCGCTCGCCGCCTTCACCCGCGGCGCCGCTTATGCAGGCTTCGCCGAGGATCGGATCGGAAGCCTGGAGAAAGGCCGCTGGGCCGACTTCATTCTCCTCGACCGCGACATCTTCGACGTCCCGACGCCGCGCCAGCTGCGCGAGACCAGGGTAGTGGAGACGTGGGTGGCAGGCCGGAAGGTGTGGCCGAACTAGAGAAAAATTCCTCCCCTGCATTTGCAGGGGAGGGGAACCAGGCGAAGCCTGGTGGAGGGGCATGCGGCTGAAGAACCCCTCCACCGCACTTCGTGCGGTCCCCCTCCCCGCGA
>DATHBY010000371.1:0-6927 GCA_035295885.1 Allosphingosinicella sp. | reverse complement strand
GCTCGCCTTCAACAGCGCCAGGGGCGAGGCGTTCGGAGTGCTCGTCGCGACCCCCGCCATCCATGCCGAAGCGGTGGAACGGCTGCGGGAGCGTGCGATGGACCTCGTCTAGAGGGCGCACCTTCGTCGCAGCAGCAACGGTCTTCGCAGCCTCGGTTTCTGTTCCGCCCGCGCACCTGCTATAAGCGCGCCAGGAGGATCGCCCATGAAGCTTCGGCTGCTCGTCTTGCCCGTCGCGGCCGCCGCGTTCGGCGGGGTCGCGCCGGTCAGCGGCCAGGAACAGCCGGCGCCGACGGCCGTGCACGAGGAACAGGACACCGTTCTCGGCACCGAGCACGACCGCTGGGCGCGGATGACGGTGCCTGTCACTATCGGCGAGAGCGGCCCCTACGCCTTCGTGGTCGACACCGGCGCCGAGCGGACGTCGATCGCTCAGGAGCTGGCGCGCGACCTGCGCCTGGGCCCCGGCAGCCGCGCACGGCTCCACAGCATGACCGAGGTCAGCCAGATCCAGACCGTGCTCATCCCGGCTCTCGAAGTGGGAGGAAGGAGCGTACGCGACATCCATGCGCCCGCTCTCCAGCGGCGCTACATCGGCGCCGAAGGCATATTGGGAGTCGATTCGCTGCAGTCCCAGCGAGTCTCCTTCGATTTCGCGCGGCAGCAGATGACCGTGACGAACAGCCGCAAGCGGGAGGAATCCTGGCCGTCCGACACGATCGTCGTCACCGCCCGCAACCGGCTCGGCCACCTCGTGCTGGTCGACGCCTCCGTCGACGGTCAGAAGGTCTGGGTGATCCTCGACACCGGCGCTCAGACGACCGTCGCCAACAGCGTGCTCCGGCGCAGGCTCGAGCTAAGGGGCAGGCTGCGTGCAACCAGGCCGATCGTGCTGCAGAGCGTCACCGGCGGAAGGATGCCGGCCGACCAGACCGTCGTGAAGAGAATCCGCCTCGGCGGCATGGACATTAACGACATGCCCGTCGCCTTCGCCGACGTGCACCCTTTCGCCAAGCTTGGCCTGTCGGACAAGCCGGCGCTCCTGCTCGGAATGGATGCCCTGCGCCTGTTCGAGCGGGTGTCGGTCGATTTCCCGAACCGCCGGGTACGGCTGCAGGGGCCGTCGACCTCCGAGCGGACGGGAACGCAGTTCGCGGGGACAAAGTCCGTCACCCGGGGGTGACGATCAGCTAACCCTCGGCACTCTCAGCCGCGGGATGTCGATCTTCGGGCAGCGGTTCATCACCACCTTGAGCCCGGCCCCCTCGGCGCGGGCGGCGGCTTCCTCGTTGATCACTCCGATCTGGAGCCAGACCGCTTTGGCGCCGGCGGCGATCGCCTCGTCGACCGCCTCGCTGGCGGCCTGGGGGCGGCGGAAGATGTCGACCAGGTCGATCGGCTCGCCGATCTGGGAGAGCTCGCGCCACACATATTCGCCGTGGACATGCTCGCCGGTGATCTGCGGGTTCACCGGCAGGACCCGATAGCCCCAGTCCTGAAGGAAGCTCATCACTCCGTAGCTCGGCCGGTCGGGCCGGTCGGAGGCTCCGATCATCGCGATCGTGCGGGTGGAGGCAAGGAGGTCGTACAGGTCTTCGTCGCTGGTCAGGGGCATCGTCTTCGCTGCCTATCCGTCAGCCCGGTCCGGATCCGAGCGGGGCAGGCTGAGGAGACTATAGGTCAGGCCGGTGACGCCGAGAAAGATCAGAAAGATTCCAAACTCCGCCATCAACTGTCTCCCAGGCAGCGCAGCAACCTCGAATGCGCCTCCGCGGCGAGCCTTTGCCGGTTCGATACGCTTAACGCTGGACTCGGCGTCTCGTCTCCCAAAAACTGCGTCGCCAGAGCGCAACGCTGCTGATCGCGACTACTCCAATCGTGCAGCACCGTGAACGCGCCGGCTATGACGCTGCCAAGGCTGGCCGAGGCCACCATCTTCAGCCAACCCTCCCTGCCCGGCGGGGAGGCGGCTTTCGGGGTCGAAGGTTTCGGCATAGCCTTTTCATAACGAAGGAAATGCCATATGCCAATCATTGCTAAGCGAGGTACGGAGATTCCATAAGCCGCATGGCGATGGCAGCGAAGGCGTCAGCCTCCGCTCCGTCGCCGGCGGCCGGCGGAATGCCCGCGTCGGAATCACGACGCATGGAGAGGGTGAGGGGGATTCGGCCGAGGAAGGGGATGGACATGACCTTGGCCGCGGCCTCGGCGCCGCCGGAGCCGAACGGGTCCGAAACCTCGCCGCAATGCGGGCAGGCATAGCCGGACATGTTCTCGACGAGGCCGAGCAAAGGCACGTCCATCTTTCGGAACAGGTCGATGGCCCGGGTGGCATCGATCAGGGCGAGATCCTGCGGAGTGGAGACGATCACCGCTCCGGCCGGCTTCCACTTCTGGATGAGCGACATCTGGATGTCGCCGGTACCGGGCGGCAGGTCCACGATCATCAGCTCGCGGTCGTCCCAGTCGCCCTCCATCAACTGGCCGAGCGCGCTCGCGATCATCGGGCCGCGCCAGGCCAGGGCCGTCCCCGGCTCGACCAGCTGGCCGATCGAGAGCATCTTCACTCCATAAGCGTCGACGGGCACGATCCGCTTGTCGGAGAGCTCCGGTCGATCCGCATTGCCCATGATTCGCGGCAGCGAGGGTCCGTAGATGTCCGCGTCGACGAGGCCGACCTTGCGGCCGGCGCGGGCCAGGGCGACGGCGAGGTTCGCGGCGACGGTCGACTTGCCGACTCCGCCCTTGCCGCTGCCCACGGCGATCATGGTTCGCCCGACCTTGTCCGCCGTCATCGCGATGCGGACCTCGCGGACCCCAGGCACTCCGACCAGAGCGGCCCGGATCCCGCGCTCGAGGCCGGCGCGCTCCTCCGCGGAGAGGCCGCCGACGTCGAGCACCAGGCTGGCCACGCCCTCCCTGAGCCGCGGCGCCGCGATTCGGCCCCGGGCCCCGGCCACGGAGGAAAGGGCGGCGGAAAGCGGGTCCGTCTCAGCGCTCATCCGCCGCAGATAGGGGGTGCCGTTCGGCTTGCCACTGTTTTTCCGCAGGTGCGCTACCTATAATGGCCTCATGGCAAGATTTTTCGGGTGGGGCGCGCGTCTCGGCGCCATGATGAACGAGAATCGCGGGGGCCCCTGGGGCCCCTCGGGCGACGGCGGCTCCGGAGACGGCGGCGGGCCTCGCAATCCCTGGGGGCAGCCGCCCCGCAAGCGGCGCACGCCGGGGACCGGCGCCAACGTCAGCTCGATCGACGACTTCCTCAAGCGCAGCCGCGAGAAGTTCGGCGGGCGGTTCCCGCACCAGGAGGGGCGGCCCTACTGGCTCTACGGGCTCGGCGTGTTCGTGCTGCTGTGGCTGATCTTCACCTGCTTCCACCTCGTCGGCCCGCAGGAGAAGGGCGTCGTCACCTTTTTCGGCAAGTACAGCCGGACGGTCACTCCGGGCATCGCAATGACCCTGCCGCTTCCGATCGAGCGGCTGCAGAAGGTCGACGTCAGCCAGATCCGGACCCGTGACATCGGCTCTCCCGACGCGTCGCAGGAGAATCTGATCCTCACCGGCGACCAGAACATCATCGACGTCGCTTATTCGGTGCGCTGGACGATCCGCGATCCGCAGCTCTACCTTTTCCAGATCAAGGATCCCGAATCGACGATCGGCGAGGTCGCCGAGAGCGCGATGCGAGCCGTCCTCGCCACCGTCTCCCTCGACGACGCGATCGGCGCCGGCCGAAGCGACATAGAGCAGCGCGTGTCGATGGTCATGCAGCAGGTGCTCGACCGGTACGGGGCCGGGGTCAGGATCGAGGGCATCGCGATCAAGCAGTCGGACCCGCCGGCCACGGTCAACAATGCCTTCAAGGAAGTGTCGGCGGCGCAGCAGGAGGCGCAGTCCTACATCAACCAGGCCCGGGCCTATGCGCAGCAGCAGACGGCCCGTGCGCAGGGCGACGCCGCGGCGTTCGACAAGGTCTTCGCTCAGTACAAGCTGGCCCCGGAAGTGACCCGCCGGCGCATGTATTACGAGACGATGGAGCGAGTCCTGTCCAAGGTCGACAAGACCGTGATCGAGGCCGACGGAGTCACCCCCTATCTGCCGCTGCCCCAGGTCCAGCGCCAAGCCCAGGAAGGAGCCGCGCGATGAGCCGGGCGCTTCGCAACCCCATCGCCATCGCCTTCATCGCGATCGCTCTGCTCGTCCTCGCCGGAAGCACCTTCGCGATGGTTCCGGAGACGAAGCAGGCGGTGATTGTCCGCTTCGGCAAGCCCGAGTGGGTGTATAACGCCTATAACCCGAGGGTGGATTTCGGCCGGACCGGCGCCGGGCTGATCGCCCGCTGGCCCTTCGTCGAGCAGATCGTCTGGATCGACAAGCGAATCCTCAGCATCAAGATGGACCGCCAGCAGGTGCTCTCGACCGACCAGCTCAGGCTCCAGGTCGACGCCTTCGCGCGCTACCGCATCGTCGATCCGGTGCAGATGTACGTCTCGGCCGGCTCCGAGGACCGGGTCAGCGACCAGTTGAAGCCGATCCTCGGCTCGGCGATCCGCAACGAGCTCGGCAAGCGGCAGTTCGCCGCCCTGCTCAGCCCCGAGCGGGGGCAGCTGATGGAGAATATCGAGCGGGCTCTGGATCGGGTGGCCCGCCAGTATGGCGCGCAGATCGTCGACGTCAGGATCAAGCGCGCGGACCTTCCCGAGGGGACTCCGCTCGATTCCGCCTACGAGCGGATGCGTACCGCCCGCCAGCAGGAAGCCGGGGCGATCCGGGCCCAGGGCTACAAGCAGGCGCAGATCATCAAGGCCGAGGCCGACGCCGAGGCGGCGAGCACCTACGCCGAGGCCTATGGCAAGGACCCGGATTTCTACGCTTTCTACCGGGCCATGCAGAGCTACGAGACGACCTTCGCTCCGGGCGAGAATCAGGGCCGCTCCAGCATCATCATGTCGCCCGACAACCAGTATCTGCAGGAATTCAAGGGCAAGAACCGGTAGGGAGGCCGGCGCCTATTCAAATCCGGTTCACGCTCACCAAATACACTTGTAATCGAGCAGTCAGTGGCCCGGTTCTGCCCGCCCGGGCCGAAGCATAGGAGGAATCCAATCGTGCGTTACGTCTATGGCCTCTCGGCCGCCATTCTTCTGGGCGGTGCCGCCGCGACGCTGACGGTGGGCCCCGTCGGTGCCCAGACTGCGCAGAACGATCCGGGCACGATCGCCTCGGCCGCGCCTCGCGCGGGCGCGCCGATGAGCTTCGCCGACCTGGCCGCGCGGCTTCAGCCGGCGGTGGTCAACATCTCGACCAAGCAGTCGATCCAGCTCAACCGCACCCGCCAGGTGCCGCCGGGCTTCGAGGATTTCTTCCGTCAGTTCGGAGTTCCGGTCCCCGACGGCGGCGGCGACGCTCCGATCACCCAGCGCGGGGGCTCGCTCGGCTCCGGCTTCCTGATCTCCGCCGACGGCTATATCGACACCAACAACCACGTCGTCTCCCCCGCCCGCACCGGCGCCACCGTCGAGCAGATCACGGTGACCCTGTCGGACCGCCGCGAGTTCGAGGCGACCCTGGTCGGCCGCGACACCGCATCCGACCTCGCCTTGCTCAAGATCAAGGGCAACAACCTGCCCTTCGTCCGCTTCGGCGATTCCAAGCAGGTGCGGGTCGGCGACTGGGTGGTGGCGATCGGCAACCCGTTCAGCCTCGGCGGCACCGTCACCGCCGGAATCGTCTCGGCGCTCCACCGCAACATCGGCGCCGGCACCTACGACCGCTACATCCAGACCGATGCGTCCATCAACATGGGCAATTCGGGCGGGCCGATGTTCGACCTCCAGGGCAACGTCATCGGAATCAACACGGCGCTGATCTCGCCGACCGGCGGCAATGTCGGGATCGGCTTCGCGATCCCGGCCGAGCAGGCCTTCCCGATCATCGAGTCGCTCCGCAAGGGCCAGCGGCCGCAGCGCGGCTATATCGGGGTCAGCCTGCAGGCGCTCGACGAGGACATCGCCGCCTCGCTCGGAATCCCCAAGAACCAGGGCGAGCTGATCCGCGGAGTCACCGCCGGCGGCCCGGCGGCGCGCGCCGGGATCCGGCAGGGCGACGTCGTCGTCAGCGTCGGCGGACGGCCGGTGACCCCGGACGAATCCCTCGCCTATCTGGTGTCGCGGCAGCCCATCGGTTCCAGGATTCCGGTGGAGATCGTTCGCGACGGGCGCCGCCAGACGGTGAACGTTGCCATCGGCGAGCGCCCGACCGAGGAGGAGCTTGCGAGGCTCAATGGAATCGAGGACGAGACCCCGGTCAGGGAGCCCGCGGAAGCGCAGCAGTCGACCAGCCAGCGCTCGGCGCGCGAGAGCCTGGGGGTCACCGTCCAGACCCTGACTCCCGATATCGCGCGCTCGCTCAGGCTCAACGACACCAATGCGCGAGGCGTCGTCATCGCCTCGGTCAATCCGGGCAGCGACGCCGCGGCCAAGGGCATCCAGCCGGGCGACATCATCCTCTCGATCAACCAGCGCGCCACCCGCACTCCCGAGGAGGCCGCCGCCGCCGTCGCCGCCGCCCGGGCTGCCGGCCGCAACAGCGTTCTGCTGCTGATCCGCCGCGGCAACACTCCGCCGGCCTATTACGGGATCGCGCTGGCCGGGCGGTGATCATTAAAATCCTCCCCTGCATTTGCAGGGGAGGGGGACCATGCGAAGCATGGTGGAGGGGCCTTGCCGATTCAAAAGAACCCCTCCACCACGCTTCGCGCGGTCCCCCTCCCCGCGAGATCGCGGGGAGGATTTTGTGTCCAGCTCAACTTCGAATAGGGCGGCTGCCGCACCAGGGAGCCCCAGCATGGACGACGACACCTCCATCTTCATCGGGCTGGGCGGCGGCAAGCCTCAGCGGCTCGTTCTCAGCCGCGCCAACCGCCAC
>DATHBY010000370.1:0-4805 GCA_035295885.1 Allosphingosinicella sp. | reverse complement strand
GCTGGACCTCGAGACCTGACGAAGGAGCTGGAAGCTATGCTGAGCATGCGTGAATTGTCGCGGGTCTACCGCGCGGATACGGTGGAGACGACCGCGCTCGACCGGATCGATCTCGACATCGCCGACGGCGAGTTCGTCGCGATCATGGGCCCGTCCGGCTGCGGCAAGTCGACCCTGCTCAACGTCGTCGGGATGCTCGATTCGCCGACCAGCGGCTCCTACGTCTTCGACGGGATGGAGGTGGCGGGGCTTCCCGAGGCGAAGCTCGCCAACGTCCGCAAGCAGAATATCGGCTTCATCTTCCAGAGCTTCAATCTCGTCGACGAGCTTTCGGTGCGCGAGAATATCGAGCTCGCTTTGCTCTATCACGACGTTGCGGCCTCCGAGCGGCGCGAGCGGGTCGAGGCGGTGATGGACAAGGTCGGGGTCGCTCACCGCGCCAAGCACCGGCCGAGCCAGCTCTCCGGGGGCCAGCAGCAGCGGGTCGCGGTCGCCCGAGCGCTGGTGGGCAACCCGAAGCTGATCCTCGCCGACGAGCCCACCGGCAACCTAGACACCCAGCATGGCGAGGAAGTGATGAAGATGCTCCAGGCCCTGAACCGCGAAGGCTCGACCATCGTCATGGTCACCCACTCGCCCGCCCATGCCGATTATGCCGGCCGTGTCGTCAACATGCTCGACGGCCGGATCCTGATCGAGCGGCGGCGCGCGGCGTGAGGGATTGGATCACCACGCATTCCTCCGCTCCCGCGAAAAGCGGGAGAGGGAGAAGCGCGGCCGGCCTCCTCATCTTCACGGCCGCAGCTCTGCTCGCCACGCCCGCCGCCGCCGGCGAGCGCCAGCGCTCGACCGTGCTGATGAGCGAGAATGAAGGCGCCCGGAAGTTCCAGGAGCAATGGGGCTATAGCGACGCCGTCGTCGCCGGCGACACGATCTATCTGAGCGGCATCGTCGTCGGCCAGCGCAACGGCGAGACGCTCGAGGCGGCCTACGAGCGGACCTACGGCCAGATCGGAGCGATCCTGAAGCGGGCGGGGGCGAGCTGGGACGACGTCGTCGACATCAGCAGCTTCCACACCGACGTCGAAGGCCAGATCGAGAAGATGGTGACGGTCCACAAGCGCCATGTGAAGGCGCCCTACCCCGCCTGGACCGCGATCGGCGCGGGCAAGATCCTGGGCGGCGGAATCACGGAGATCAAGATCGTTGCGAAGCGGCCGGCGCCAAGAGCGCGTAGGGGGATGTGATGCAAGCCATGTGGCGCAATTATCTCACCGTCGGCTACAGGGCGCTGACGAAGAGCAAGACCTATGCCTTCATCAACATCGTCGGCCTGTCGATCGGCCTCGCCGCCTGCCTGATGATCCTCCTCTACGTGCGCTACGAGACGAGCTACGACAAATGGCTGCCGGATGCGGACCGGGTCTATCAGGTCCAGAGCATCCATACCGACCCGGAGACCGGCCAGGTAAGCCGCCAGCAGGGGACCCACGGGGTCATCACCGAGACGCTCGCCAAGGACTTCCCGCAGATCGAGGCGATCGCGCGCGCCGAGGGCGCCGAGCCGGTTTTCCTGCGCAACGGCGAAGCGACCTTCGCTCCGATGATCCGGGCCGACGAGAGCTTCTTCCGGATCCTCGAAATCCCGTTCCTCCACGGAGATCCGGCCACGGCCCTGAAAAACGTCGACGACCTGGTGCTGAGCCGAAGCGAGGCGATCAGGCGCTTCGGCGGCATCAACGCGGTCGGGCGGACGGTGACCGTCGTCCGCCGCGGCGAACGGGCGGCGATGCGGGTGACGGGCGTGTTCGAGGACCTGCCGCGCAACAGCCACTTGAACTTCGACATGGTCAGCCGGATCAGCGACCTGGAGAAAGGCGAATGCGGCTGGGGCTGCATCAACGGCTCGGTCTACCTCAAGCTTAGGCCCGGAGCCGATGCGGAGGAGATCAACCGACAGCTTCCCGCCTGGGAAAAGCGCAACATCCCGCCGGTCGACGTCGGCGGGGTCAAGGTCAGCGAAGGCGACGCCTTCGACTGGAAGCTGGTCAACGTCCGCGACGTCCACCTGAGCGAAGCGGAAGGCGAGGCCGAGCGGCCGGGAAACGACCGCGGCACCCTGCTCACCTTCGGCATCGTCGCCCTGCTCATTCTCGGCATCGCGTCGGTCAACTTCGTCAACCTGGCGACGGCCCGGGCGAGCCAGCGCGCCCGCGAAGTCGCTCTGAGGAAGGTGCTCGGGGCGAACCGCCGGCAGCTCATCGTCCAGTTCCTCGGGGAATCGCTCCTGCTTGCGGCCGTGGCCATGCTGCTGGCGCTGGCCATTGCCGAACTCACTCTGCCGCTCCTCTCCGGCTTTCTCGGCACCGAGCTGAGGATGAGCTATTTCGGAGAGGGCGGAGTGGCTCTGCCGGTCGCCGGGCTGCTGCTCGCCGTCGGCCTGGCCGGCGGGCTCTATCCGGCTTTCTACCTCTCGCGCTACCAGCCGGCGGCGGTGCTCAAGGCCAACAAATCGTCGGCGGAGCCGATCGGCAGCGGCCGGCTTCGCGCCGGGCTGGTCGTCGCGCAGTTCGCAGTCTCGATCGGCCTCATCATCTGCACTGCGATCGTCTACGCGCAGACCGAGTTCGCCCGGACCACCGACCCGGGCTACCGCCGCGACGGCCTCATCCAGATCAGCAACCTCAATCGCGCCCAAGTCGTGCCTCTCACCGACACCCTGATCCGGGAGATGGAGCGGGTCGAGGGCGTGAAGAGCGCCGCCGGCGCCTCGATCTTCCCGGCCAGCGGAACGACGCTAAACACGTCGGTCCAGCTGCCGGGGCGGACCCGGCCGGTGACCATCGGCTGGTACAGCGTCCACCCCAATTTCTTCGATACGATGGGGATCAGGATACTCGCCGGACGCAAGCTGTCGCGGCAGTTCGCCAACGACAAGGGCTCCATCCCCTTCGAGCCCAAGGAGGCGACCGAGGCGGCGATGCGGACCCTGGCGCAGCGCGGCCAGAACGTCGTCGTCAACGAGCTGGCGGCGAGGCAGATGGGCTTCGCGACCCCGGCCGACGCCATCGGCAAGCAGGTCAAGGTCAACCAGCTGCCCGACGAATATGGAATGCTGCCGGTGACGATCGTCGGCGTCGCGCAGGATTCGCGCTTCCGCTCGCTTCGCGAGCCGGTCGAGGCGATGATCTACCAGGACAGCGGAGTCTACCGGAGCCTCGTCGTCCGCTACGAAGCCGCCGACCCGGAGGGCCTGCGCCGCAACCTCGAGCGGGTCTGGAAGAGGCTCGCTCCGGAAATACCCTTCGAGGGCGAATTCTCCGACGATCAACTCGGCGAGCTCTACACGACCGACGCGGCCCGCGCGAAGACCTTCGCGGGCTTCGCCCTGCTCGCCGTGCTGATCGCCTGCCTCGGCCTGTTCGGCCTGTCGGCCTTCACCGCCGAGCGGCGGACCAAGGAGATCGGAATCCGCAAGGTGTTCGGCGCCCGCAGCCGCGACATCGTCCGGCTGCTCGCCTGGCAATTCTCGAAGCCGGTGATCGTCGCCAACCTGATCGCGTGGCCGGCGGCCTGGTGGCTGATGCGCGACTGGCTGAATGGTTTCGACGCCCGGATCGATCTAGGCCCCGGTCCTTTCGTCCTCGCCGGCGCGCTCGCACTCGCCATCGCCCTCGGAACGATCGCGGGGCACGCCCTCAAGGTCGCCCGCGCCAACCCCATCCACGCCCTCCGTTACGAATAGGAGCGGGGCGATGTGGCGCAATTATCTGAAGGTGGCGCTCCGGGGGCTGGGCAAGAACAGGGCCTACGCCTTGATCAACATCTTCGGGCTCGCCGTCGGCCTCGCCGCCTGCCTGCTCATCCTGCTCTACGTCCGCTACGAGACCAGCTACGATCAATGGCTTCCGGATTTTGAGCGAATCCACCAGGTGCAGGCGACGTGGCACGAGCCCGGCCAGCCGATCAGCCGTTCTCAGAACAGCCCCTTTCCGCTTCGCGACACGTTCGCTGCCGGCTTCCCCCAGGTCGAGGCCCTCTCCGTTCTCCGCCCGGGCAAGACGGTGGTCATGCGGGAAGGGCAGCCTCTCTTCCTCGATGCCGCGTCGGTCGACCCCGCCTTCTTCGACATCTTCAAGCTCGAATTCCTGTCAGGATCGGCGGACCGGGCGCTTCGCGACACCCGCTCCGTCGTCCTGACCGAACGCGAGGCGATCCGGCAGTTCGGCACGGCTCAGGCTTCCGGACGGACGATGACGATCGGCGCGGGCGGGGGCCGCCAGGATTATCTGGTGTCGGGGGTGATCCGGGACCTGCCGAGACGCTCCAACCTGCGCCTGGCCGTCCTGTTCCGCAACAATCCCGCGGATTCCGACAGCTGGCCCGCGAGCGCCAAGGGCTGGGGCAACATGAACCAGCAGCATTATGTGAAGCTGCGCGCGGGCGCCGACGCAGCGGCCATCAACGCGGCCCTGCCGGCCTGGGAGAAGCGCACGATCGCTCCCCAGATGATCGACGGCAGAGCGTCGAGCCAGGCCGATATCCTCGACTTGAAGCTGGTGCCGATCGCGGCGGTGCATCTCGGCGGCGCGGACCGGGGCGCTCTGGTCCCGACCGGCGACAGGCGCGCGCTGGCGACCTTCGGAGTGGTGGCGCTGCTGATCCTCGCATTGGCGATGATGAACTTCGTGAACCTGTCGACCGCCCGGGCGAGCCTGCGCGCGCGCGAGATTGCGCTTCGAAAGGTGCTCGGCGCCACCCGCCGGCAGCTGATCGCGCAACTGCTCGGCGAATCGTTGCTGACC
>DATHBY010000369.1:0-4252 GCA_035295885.1 Allosphingosinicella sp. | reverse complement strand
CCATCGGCAATCCGCTTCTCGATTTCGATCTTGGTAGCGTCGTCGAGGTCGAGAAGCGGATTGCCGATGGCGTAATCCGCGGCGAGGGTAAGCGCCGCTGCGCCGCGGTCGTGGGCGATCATGCCGCTCAGGATAGCCGGGTCGAACAGGTGATCGGACATGAGCAGGATGAACTCGGAGCCTAGCCGGGGCCCGGCGGCGAGGACGGAGACGCCGTTCGGACGCGCCCAGTCCTCATTGCGCACGGCCTCGATTGGAAAACCGCTCCGCCCGGCGAGGTCCGCCAGGAACGCTTCCAGAGGTTCCGCCTCATAGCCGGTGACGACGACGAAGCGAGTCGCTCCCCCCGCCGCCGCCGACCGCACCACATGCTCGATCAGCGGCACTCCGCCGACCCGCGCTAGAGGCTTGGACGGGGCCAGGGCGCGGAGCCGGGTCCCCTGCCCGGCGGCGATGATCACGCACTGCATCGCGGCGCCTTAGAGCGCGCGGGACCGGCAGGCGAGAGGGCAGTCTGGCAAAGCGGCCCGGTTCCCCCTATTTATCGGGGCAGCAGGAGGTGCAGGATGCGAACGACCTTGAGCCTGATCGTCCTCGGCCTCGCCGCGGCGGGCGCGCCCGGGGCCGCCAAGGAGGCGAGCGGCGAAACCGTCATCCCCTTCATGAGCAGCCTCAACGCGATCGAGTGGAAGGCCGCGTCGGACGATTCGCTCTACCTGAGAGGGCCGAGGGGGGACTGGTATTTCGTCCGGACGATGAATCGCTGCAACCGGCTGAGAAGCTCGTCGGCAATCGGCTTCCAAACTTCGCCACGCGATCAGCTCGACCGCCATGGAGCGATAGTGGTTGAGGGCGTGCGCTGCCCGATCGAAAGTATCGTCCGTTCCGACGGACCGCCGAGGAAGGCGCGCCGCAAAGCCGTCTGATCCCAAAGAAAACGGCCGCCGCGACGTGAGTCGCGGCGGCCGCTCTTCGCTGTCTCCGATCAGAAGCCGACGTTCAGCGTAGCGCTGATCGTGCGCGGCGCGCCGATCTGAACGAAGTTCGGATTGCCGAAATTGCCCAGAGTAGCCCCCGGGGTGTTGGTGACCGACTGGTTCAGCCCGCCGCCGAAGCCGCCGACATAGAATTGATTGAACAAATTGTAGACGTTGAACTGGACGAAGGTCCGCTCCAGGCCCATGCCGGCCATGCTCACGCGGGCATCGAGATTGACGAGCCAGTAAGCGGGAGCCGCCGCCGGAAAGAGCTGGGTGATTCCAGCCGGCGTCCGGATGTTACCGGCAAGGACGGGCTCGTTGGTGTCGTAGACGAAGCGCGGGCCGGTGCGCTTGCCGGTGATGCCGAGCTCAAGCGGACCAAGGGTCCCACGAACGGTCCCGCCGTAGGTGTATTTCGGCGCGCCGGATTCGCGCTTGCCGGCCGTCGGGGCGAAGATCGGCACCCCCGCGGCGGTGCAGCCCGGGTAGCCCCCGCTGACCTGCCCCGCATTACAATTAAAGAGGAGCAGATCGTCCTTGATCTCCGACTTCAGCGCAGAGCCGAACACGTAAATGTTCAGCGCCTTCATCGGCTGATAGGAAACATAGCCGTCGATGCCGTATTTATCGACCTTGCCCAGGTTGCGGAAGGTGCTGGCGTTGAGCTCCGGATCGAAAGCCGAAGCCGTCCGGTCCGTGTAGCGGTTGAAGAAGCCGCCGACCTGCGCCTGGATCTGCGAGCTGCGGTAGCGCAGGCCGACGTCGAAATTGTCGGTCTTCTCCGGGTTGGGGGAGGCGTTCGCCGTCGTCGGGGCAAAGAAGAACGCATTGTACAGATTGTCCGTGCTCGGCACCGACAGGCCCTTCGCGTAATTGGCGAAGATGCTCGTCCGGGGCATTACGTCGAAGGTGAAGCCGACGTTCGGCAGGATCGCATCATATTTGAAGACGCGCCGCTGCGGGCCCTGGATGGTCGGGTTGAGCGTCGCGAAGGTCCCGTAGCGCGCATTGTCCCGGCCGAAGCACTCGACGAAGGTCGGCGAGCTGGCGGCGCAGAAATTGTTGAGGTCGCGCTTGAAGAAGGGAACGCGCAGGCCGGCGTTGAGGACCAGCCTTCCGTCCATGAACTCGCCGCGATACTCGCTCCAGAGCTGGTTCAGGATCGCGAAGGACAGGCGGTCGCGCTTCTGGAGAGCCACACCCGTCACGTCCAATTGGGGATCGTTGACGGGGAAAACGTCGACGGGCTCTCCGTTGATGCCGAGCAGGCCGACCTGGCCGGTCTGGCGGTGGCGGGCACGGTCGAACGTATAGCCGGCGCGGACGGCATGATCGTCGTTGATGTCGTAGCGCACGCCCGCGATGACGCCAAAGCGATGGGTCTGCGTCTGGCTCGGCGCGAGAACGGTCACGGTGTCGAGCACGTCGCCGTCGCCGTTGATGTCGCGGCCGAAGAACGGAACGCCGCCTAGATAGCCGGAGACGCAGGTGTTGGTCGCGCTGTTCGGCGTGGTCCGGCACTGGACCGGAGTGGCCGTGCCGCCGGCCGGATTGATGTCGCGCAGGCCCTCCTGGCCGGTGACGGTGCCGCCCCCGTTCGCCTTCACATATTGGTAGCTCGGATCGACGGTCAGCGTGAACGCGCCGAAGCTGAAGCGCGAGGCAAGGCGGACGTTGCCCGTGTTGGACGGATTGTAGCGCCGGTCAAACTCTGTGCCGCAGCTCGCGAAGTTCCCGTTCGGATCCGGCGAGAAGATCAGGCCGTTGCGCGGATCGGAGGATGGCGCCGGAGCGTCGGCCACGCCCGCCTGGGGCGTGTCGACGAGACAGGGATAATTGATCAGGTAACGGGTCTCGTCGTTGTTCATCGGGAAGCGGTTGTTGGCCTGGCCGCCGACGATTCGCGGCACCGTCACACCGCCGACGACTCGAGTGGTGTCCCAGCGGAGCGGCGAGGAGCCGAAGAAGTTGTTGCGGTTCTGGTTGTAGTGGCCGGCGACGGAAACGAAGTCGCCCGCATTCCCGAACGGCTGGTAGATTTTCGCGTTATACTGCTGCTTGTCGACCTTGCCGTACTGGTTGAACGGGCTGTTGTTCGAGGCCTTGGACGCCGAGACGAAAGCGCGGGTGCCAAGCGAGGTGAGGTTGCCGGTCTCGATCATTCCGAAAACCCGGCGGAAATTAAATTCGCCGATCGAGGCGGAGACCCGCGCGCCTAGCTCCTGGCGGGGAACGATGGTGCGGTAATTGACCGTGCCGCCCGCGGCCGAGGCCGTCGGGCTGTCGACGTCAGTCGTGCCGAGGCCGACATTGACCTCGCCGATGATCTCCGGATCGAATTGCTGGTTGGAATAGACGGCGTAATTGCCCGAGTCGTTGAGCGGGATGCCATCGACCGTCAGCGACACGCGATCCGCGGAGAAGCCGCGGATGTTGAGCGTTCCGCCCGACGAGCCGTAGGCGTCGTTGTTCTGGAAGCTGACGCCCGGGATGAGGTTGATCGTGTCCAGGATGGTCTGCCCCGGATTCTGGCGGGCGATCACTTCCTGGGTCAGCGCCGCCTTCGCCTTGGTCGTGTCGGGAGCAGTGATCCCGCCGACCTCCTGGTTGCGGGTGCCGGTGATGACGATTTCTTCCTCTTCGAAGTCCTGCGAACCGGTGGACTGAGCGAAGGCCATGGCAGGCATCACGAGCGCGGTCGTCGCGCAGAACAGCGAGAGCTTCTTCATGGCAGCTAATTCCCCTGGAGGCCGAATCGCCTCTTCCCGGCGCCTGCTATAGCCCGCTTTGGACGATTCCGAGACTCTTTGCGGCGGCAACCCAAAAAAATTTACCCAGGTTGCATCAAAGCCTCACAGCCGCCGCTAAGCGGTTGATATCTCTCGCGGAACAAATCATGCACCGGCAGGCGCGCGAGGCCCGTCGAGACTGCGGCCGAGGGCGACGAAGCCGGTGATCAGGAACGGCACGAGGACGAAGCTCAGAGCCACCTTCGCCGCCGCCTGGCCTACCAGCAGGTCGCCGATCTCGCGGACTCCGTAGAAGGAGATTGTGATGAAGATGAGCGTGTCGACGATCTGCGAAATGGCGCTCGCGATCGCGCCCCGTCCGGCGAGCCAGAGCCCGCCCCGCGCCACCGCCGTGTCGCCGCGCAGCCGCGAGAAGATATAGACGTTGAGGAACTGCGAGACGCCGTAGGCGACGATTCCTGCGCCCATCAGCCGCCAGCTCTGTCCGAGGATGATCGGAAAGGCCGGCTTGGCGGGCTCGTA
>DATHBY010000368.1:0-1710 GCA_035295885.1 Allosphingosinicella sp. | reverse complement strand
GGTCGGCGCCTGGCGCTCGGGCGCGCACGCCTATACCGCCTTCTTCACCGAGAGCTTCATGGACGAGCTGGCGCGGATCTCGGGGCTCGAGCCGCTGTCGTTCCGGATGCAGATGCTCGGCGACAATCCGCGGCTGGCGCGCTGCCTGACGACGGCGGCGACCCTGGGCGGCTGGGACGGCGGCCCGCCGGGGAGCGGGATGGGGATCGCCTGCCACAGCGGCTTCGGAAGCCATATCGCCGCCCTGGTCGAGGTCGAGGTCACCGCCGGGCAGAGGGCGCGGGTGCTTCGCGCCGTCTGCGCGGTGGATTGCGGGCGGATCGTCAACCCGGCCCTCGTCCGGCAGCAGATCGAGGGCGGTCTGATCTTCGGAATCGCCGCCGCCACCGGCGATGCGGTCGGCTTCGAGGGCGGGCGGCCCCACGCCCGCGGCTTCGGCGAGCTCGGCTTCACGGCGCTGGCCGAGTCGCCCGACGTGACCGTCGAGATCCTGGAGAGCGAGGAGGAGTCCGGCGGAGCGACCGAACTGGCAGTGCCGGTGGCGGCGCCGGCCATCGCCAATGCGCTCCACGCGCTCACCGGACGGCGGCTTCGGTCGCTGCCGCTTCGGGTGGGCGGATGAGGCCGCCCGCCGACCACCCGCCGGTTCCGGCGCCGAGGATCGGAGTGCTTCTGATCAACCTCGGCACTCCCAACTCGCCCGAGCCGGGAGCGGTCCGACTGTACCTCAAGGAGTTCCTGTCGGACCCGCGGGTGATCGAGATACCGCAGCTCGTCTGGCAGCCGATCCTGCGCGGAATCGTCCTCAGGACCCGGCCGAGGAAATCGGCGCACGCCTACAGGCAGGTGTGGACCGAGGAAGGCTCGCCGCTCGCCGCGATCACCGCCCGGCAGGCGAAGGCGCTGCAAGGGGCGTTCGGCGCGGGCGTGATCGTCGATCATGCGATGCGCTACGGCGAGCCCGCCATCGCCGGGAGGATCGACGCTCTCAAGGCCGCGGGGTGCGAGCGGATCCTGATCGCCCCGCTCTACCCGCAATATTGCGCGGCGACGACGGCGACGGCGAACGACGAGGCCTTCTCGCATCTGCGGCGGCTGCGCTGGCAGCCGGCGGTCCGCACCCTGCCGCCCTATCATGGCGACCCGGCCTATATCGAGGCTCTGAGGGCCCGGCTGGAGGAGGGGCTGGCGGGGCTCGACTTCACTCCGCAGGCGGTGATCGCAAGCTTCCACGGGATGCCGCAGCGAACGCTGGAGCTCGGCGATCCCTATCACTGCCATTGCCGCAAGACGGCCCGGCTGCTCAGCGAGGCGAGCGGGCGCGAGCTGCTCGTCGCCTTCCAGTCGCGCTTCGGACGGGCGAAATGGCTTCAGCCCGCCACCGACGAGACACTTGCCGCTTTGCCCGGGCTGGGCATCGCCAAAGTGGCGATCTTCGCGCCCGGCTTCGCGGCCGATTGCCTCGAGACCCTGGAGGAGCTGGCGATACGCGGCCGCGACACCTTCCTCGCCGCGGGCGGCAAGGATTTCGCCTACCTGCCCTGCCTCAACGACAGCCCCGCCGGGCTGGAGATGCTGCGCGGCATTTTGGGCCGCGAGCTTGAAGGTTGGCAGGCCCGGACGTAAGGGCGCGGCACAACGAAAACATCCAGGAGAGAAAAATGGCACGCGTTGCGATCGTCACCGGCGGCACCCGAGGCATTGGCGAGG
>DATHBY010000367.1:0-2862 GCA_035295885.1 Allosphingosinicella sp. | reverse complement strand
TACCCCTCCACCATGCTTCGCATGGTCCCCCTCCCCATGCGCTGCGCGCATGGGGAGGATAAGGCTCGGCCAATTCCTCACTTCAGCTCGTCCGCCGTCAGCGCAGTCAGCTTCGTCGCGGCTTCCGTGCCCCTGGCCTGGACCTCGGCGGGGGAGGGGATGAGGCCGCGGCGCTCGAGATAGCCGCCCTTGGCCCAGGCGCGCGAATATTCGGCGAGGAACTCGCGCATGCCGGGGATGACGTTCACATGCTCGCCCTTCACGTAGAGATAGAGCTGGCGCGCTCCGGGATAAGTGAGGCTGGAGATCGTCTCCGCCGTCGGAGCGACCCCGCCCAGCGGAATGCCCCTCACCTTGTCCGCATTCTCCTCGAGGAAGGAGTAGCCGAGTACCCCGATCGCGCCCCGGTTGGCGGCGACCTTCTGGACGAGCAGATTGTCGTTCTCGCCGGCTTCGACATAGGCGCCGTCCTCGCGGACCTTGGTGCACAGATCCTTGTGCCTGTCCTTGTCCGATTCCTTGAGCGCCTTCATCGCCGGATCGCTCTCGCAGCCCTTTTCGAGGATCAGCTCGGCGAGGCTGTCGCGAGTGCCCGAGGTCGGCGGCGGGCCGTAGACCTGGATCGCCACCGCCGGCAGCGCCGGGTTGACGTCCTTCCAGGTCCTGGCTGTGTTGGGCTTTCCGAACGGATTGGCGGCAAGCGCGGCGTAGACGTCGCGGGCGGTCAGGCTCATGTTCGCGCCGTTCTTGCCCTCGATGAGCGCCAGGCCGTCGATTCCGACCGGCACTTCGATGACCTGCTTGACTCCGTTCTTCGCGCAATCCTGGAATTCGGACGCCTTGATCCGCCTCGAAGCGTTGGTCATGTCCGGGTGCTGATCGCCGACGCCGCCGCAAAAGAGCTTCAGGCCCGCGCCGGTCCCGGTCGATTCGACGATCGCGCTCATCCCTGGGTTGGTGCGCTGGAACTGCTCGGCGACCGCGGTGGTGAACGGATAGACGGTCGAGGAGCCGACGATCTGGATCTGCTGCCCCTGGCCGCCGCCCGACTGCTGGCCGCAGCCCGCGAGCAGGACGGCGGCCAGCGCCGCCGCGAAATAGCTTTTGTTCATTCGTGCCTCCAATGCCCTCCGGCAGGAGGACCCGGCGGCCTCATTAGGCCGGTTGCGAGTACGCCATGTGACGGTTGGATGACGGTTTCATGACAAAGCCTCCGGTTCGCGCGGCAGCCAGACGGTCACCGCCGTCCCTTCCCCGACGACGCTTCTGATGTCGAGGCGGCCGCGGTGGCGACTGACGATATGCTTGACGATGGCGAGGCCCAGCCCGGTGCCGCCGACGGCGCGGCTTCGGCCGGCATCCACCCGGTAGAAACGCTCGGTTAGGCGGGGGAGATGCTCGACCTCTATGCCTTCGCCGCGGTCGACGACGGCGAATCGCAGCAGTGACGGCCCGTCATCCTCGAAGCGCACCGAGACCTGCGATTCGACCCGGCCGTATTTCAGAGCGTTGACGACCAGGTTGCGGACGAGCTGGAGAAGCTGCCCCCGGTCCCCCGGCACCGTCGTCGATCGGGCGCTGTTCTCGACGACCAGCTCGTTCGAGCGCTCGAGGAACAGTTGCGCGCAGCCGGCGCGCACCTCCTCGACGATCTGCACCAGATCGACCGGGTCGCGCGGAGCGTTGAACCTTTCGGCCTCGATCCGGGAGAGCGACATCAGATCCTCGATCAGGGTCTGCATCCGCTTCGCCTCGCCGTGCATCAGCCCGAGGAATCGCGAGCGGATCTCCTTTTCGCCGCCCGCCGAATCGTCCTGAAGCGTTTCGATGAAGCCGAGCACCGTCGCCAGCGGAGTGCGCAGCTCGTGGCTGGCATTGGCGACGAAATCGACCCGCATGCGCTCGGCGGCGATGGCTTCGCTGCGGTCGGCGAGATGGACGAGGCGGGAGCCGTCCTCGAGCGCCGCGACAGTCATCAGCCAGCGGCGCTCCGCATCGCCTATCCCGACCACCTCCACCTGCTCGACCTTGCGATCGGGGGGAGCCGGGCGGGACAGCCGCTCGACGGTCTCCGGATGGCGCATTGCGAGGCGGACGTCCTGGCCTTCGATCCACTCGCCCAGCAGCTGCTTCGCAGACGCGTTGGCGGCGGCGATCCTTCCCCTTTCGAGAAGCAGCATCGGCTCGGGCAGAGCGCCCAGGAGGTCGTTCGCCCATTGCTGCCGGCCGTTCGAAGGCGACTCCGGTGCGAAAGCGGGCGCGGGAAGGAAATAGGCCCGCCAGGCGACGACGGTTGCGGCCGAGCCGCCGATAAGCCCAAGCAGCACCGCCCATAAGGGCCCGCCGGCGAATAACGCGCCGGCGACGGCCAGGGCGATTATGGCGGCGGCCGCGAGCGGACGCTGGTAGGCTCGGGAGGGCATGGCCGCCGTCCTAGCGGCCCGGGCCCTCGGGGGCAAAACCGGCCTCGCCCGTCACATAAATGTCATAGAGATGACGCGGAACGGCAATCTGGCCGTCCTAATCCTGCCGCACACAACAGGACGGGAGCTCCGAATGCCGAAAGCCTCGCTCACCGCCGCGCTTCTCGCCGCCTCGTTCGCCACTCCGGCGATCGCAGCTCCGGGCACGGATGAGATCGCCGCCGAGCTGGCTGCGATGAGGGCCAAGATCGCCGCCCTGGAAGCCGAGGTGGCGGAGCTGAAGGCGGCGCGCGGCGCTCCGGCCGCGGGCCAGGCCGCCCCGACCGCCACTCCCACGGCCATGGCCGAGGCGAAAGGCGGCGTCGGAGCGACCTTCAAGCCGTTCGGAAGGCTCCAATATGATGTCGGCCATGTCGAAAGCCCGCGCGGAGTGACCGAC
>DATHBY010000366.1:0-2872 GCA_035295885.1 Allosphingosinicella sp. | reverse complement strand
CTACGTGTTCGGCTGATCGGCGCCACCGTCGCGTGAGCGCTGCGACGCCTCGACCGGACTGCTTGGGGAAATGGGCGAGCATGCCTACTTAGCGGGGATGCGTCTGCTCGAATCCTCCGAAACCACACCCCGCGCGGGCTGGAGCGCCATGCGGCGCTTCCTGCCCTATCTGTGGCCGGCGGGTGAGCCCAGGCTGAAGGCTCGGGTGGTGATCGCTTTCCTGCTGGTGCTTCTCGCCAAGGGCGTCTCGCTCAGCACCGGCTTCGTCTACAAGGGGGCGATCGACATCATGTCGGGCGATGCCCGCGGCGCGGACGCGGCCGTCGGACTCGCCGTCGGGCTGGTGCTCGCCTATGCCGGAGCGCGCTTCGCCGGCGTATTGTTCGAGAACGTGCGCAACGCCATCTTCGAGCGGGTCGGGCAGGACGCGGCGCGGCGGCTTGCCGAAAAGGTCTTCGCGCACATCCACCGGCTGTCGCTTCGCTTCCACCTCGAGCGGCGCACCGGAGCCCTCACCAAGATCGTCGAGCGCGGCACCAAGAGCATCGACATGATGCTCTACTTCCTGCTGTTCAACATCGCGCCGACGGTGGTCGAGCTCGCCGTCATCTGCGTCATCTTCGGGGTGAAGTTCGGCGCCGGGCTGGTGGTGGCCACCCTGGTCATGGTGGCGGCGTACATCTCCTTCACCCGCCTCGTCACGGAATGGCGGGCGAAGCTTCAGCGGCAGATGAACGAGGTCGACAACCAGGCGATCGGTCGGGCCGTCGATTCGCTCCTCAACTACGAGACCGTCAAATATTTCGGTGCGGAAGGCCGCGAGGCGCGGCGCTACGGCGGAGCCATGCGCGCCTTCGCCGACGCCGCGGTCAAGAACGAGACGTCGCTCGCCTGGCTCAACATCGGTCAGTCCTTGATCACCAACCTGATGATGGCCGGAGCGATGGGCTACACGGTGTGGGGCTGGAGCCGCGGCCAGTTCACCACCGGCGACGTCGTCCTCGTCAACACATTGCTCGCCCAGCTCTTCCGGCCGCTGGACATGCTCGGCTGGGTCTACCGCACCATCCGCCAGGGCCTGATCGACATGGAGGCGATGTTCCAGCTGATCGACACGCCGGCCGAGGTGAAGGACGTTCCGGGCGCCCCCGATTTGCGCCTGGAGCGGGGGCGGGTCCGGTTCGAGGGCGTGCGCTTCGGCTACGATCCGGAGCGCGAGATATTGCACGGCATCGACCTCGACGTGGCGCCGGGGACGGTGACCGCGGTGGTCGGGCCTTCCGGCGCCGGCAAGTCGACCCTGTCGCGCCTCCTCTTCCGCTTCTACGAGCCGACCGGCGGGCGGATCACCATCGACGGTCAGGACATATGCGAGGTGACCCAGGCGAGCCTTCGCTCCGCGATCGGGATCGTCCCGCAGGACACGGTGCTGTTCAACGACTCGATCGGCTACAATATCGGCTACGGCCGCGACGGCGCCACCCAGGAGGAGATCGAGGGCGCGGCGCGCGGGGCCTCGATCCACCAGTTCATCATGAGCCTTCCCGACGGCTATCAGAGCCAGGTCGGCGAGCGCGGGCTCAAGCTGTCGGGCGGCGAGAAGCAGCGGGTCGCCATCGCCCGCACGCTCCTGAAGGACCCTCCGATCCTGATCCTCGACGAGGCGACCAGCGCGCTCGACAGCCGGACCGAGGCGGCGATCCAGGAGACCTTGAACGCCGTCACCGCTCGCCGGACCTCGATCGTCATCGCCCACCGCCTCTCGACCGTGGTGGACGCCGATCAGATCGTGGTGCTCGATCAGGGCCGGGTCGCGGAGCGGGGCACTCACGCGCAGTTGCTGAGGACGAACGGGCTCTACGCCGACATGTGGGCGAGGCAGCAGAGCGAGGCCGAAGCGGAGGCGGAAGCGGCGGAGTAGTGCTCCCCGGCGAAGGCCGGGGCCCCGCGGCGCTGGCCGAAGGACTGGGTCCCCGCCTTCGCAGGGAGCCAAAAAAAATAACCGGATATCCAATGTTCTACGCCCTGCCCCGCCGCCCTCGACACGCCCTTCCCCCATCCGCTAGCAGCGGCTCGTGACCCCCCTTTCGATCCTCAAGGAGACGTTCGGCTTCGCCGCCTTCCGGGGCGTGCAGGAGCAGGTGATCGGCCGGGTGCTGGCGGGCGAGCACAGCCTCGCGGTGATGCCGACGGGATCGGGCAAGTCGCTCTGCTACCAGGTGCCGGCGCTGGCCAGGCCGGGCACCGCGCTCGTCATCTCGCCCCTGATCGCTTTGATGCACGACCAGATCCGCTCGGCCACCAGCTTCGGCATCCGAGCCGCGTCGCTCACCTCGGCCGACGACGACCGCCAGGAGACGCTGGCGCGGCTGAAAAGAGGCGAGCTCGATTTGCTCTACGTCGCTCCGGAACGGGCGAGCGGGGGCGGCTTTCGCGAGCTTGCCGAGCGCACGCCGCTGTCGCTGATCGCGGTGGACGAGGCGCATTGCGTCTCGGAGTGGGGCCATGATTTCCGGCCGGACTATAGGCTGCTGAAGCCGCTGCTCGACGCCTTTCCCGGAGTTCCGCGGCTGGCGCTGACCGCCACCGCCGACCGCCAGACCCGCGGCGACATCCTCGTCCAGCTCGGAATCCCCGAGGACGGCCTGATCGTCGCCGGCTTCGACCGCCCCAACATCCGCTACCACGTCCGTCCGCGCGACGGCATCGGAGCGCAGCTGAAGGCCCTGCTCGCCGAGCAGCCGGGGCCGGGGATCGTCTACGCCACCAGCCGCGACAAGACGGAGAAGCTCGCGGTCCAGCTCGCCGGCGGCGGCCGCAAGGTGCTGCCCTACCATGCCGGCCTCGACCCCCAGGTCCGGTCCCGCAACCA
>DATHBY010000365.1:0-3861 GCA_035295885.1 Allosphingosinicella sp. | reverse complement strand
CAGGTCCGCCTGGAGATCGTCCCGACGGTCTGAAGGCCGGCGACGCGCAGCGTCCTGCCCGTCATGCTGAACTTGTTTCAGCATCCAGTCCTCCGCCTCTCCCGCGGGCGACCAGCTGGACCCTGAAACAAGTTCAAGGTGACTCAGAGGGGAGGGCCGCATCAAATCTTCCAGCCGCTGTGGATCGCGACCAGGCCCCCGAGGACCGGCTCGGCCTTCACCTGAGCGAACCCGGCCTTGCCGATCATTGCGGCGAACTTCTCCATCGGCGGGAAGCGGCGGATCGATTCGACCAGGTAGCGGTAGCTCTCCTCGTCGCCTGCCACTGCCCTGCCGATCCGCGGCACCGCGTGCATCGAATAGGCGTCGTAGAGGCTCGCGAAGCCCGGCCAGCGGGTGGTCGAGAATTCGAGGCAGAAGAAGCGCCCACCGGTCTTCAGCACCCGGTGCGCCTCGCTCAGCGCCGCCTCGATATCGGTTACGTTGCGGATTCCGAAGGCGATCGCATAGGCCTCGAAGGCGGAGTCGGGGAAGCTCAGAGCCTCCGCGTTCTCGACCCTCCAGGCGAGGCCGTCCAGGCGGCGACCGGCCGCCCGCGCCTTGCCGACCTCCAGCATGTCCGGATTGATGTCCGCCACAGTGACGCTCGCCCCGCGCCGGGCGAGGCGGAAGGCGACGTCGCCGGTGCCGCCGGCCATGTCGAGGATCTTCTCGCCGTTGCGCGGCCGGATCCGCCGCACGAACAGATCCTTCCACTGCCGGTGGAGGCCGCCGGACATGAGATCGTTCATGAGGTCGTAGCGCCGGGCGACGCTTGAGAAGACGGCGCCCACGCGCCGGGTCTTCTCCTCGGGCGGGACCTCCTCGAAGCCGAAAGAAACCTTGTCCATCGCGCCCGCCTCTAGCAGGGGTTTCGGCGCATGTGCACTTGCCATCTCATCCGCCTCGCCGATGCCTGAACTGCCCGAGGTCGAAACCACGGTGCGGGGTCTTGTTCCCGTGCTGGAGGGGAGGCGGCTCGTCTCCGTCGAGGCGCGCCGCGCGGACCTGCGCCGCGCCTTTCCTGCCGACCTTCGGCAGCGCCTCACCGGAGCGACCGTCACCGGCCTTTCCCGCCGAGCCAAATATGGGCTGATCGCCACCGATCGCGGCGACACCTTGGTCTTCCATCTCGGAATGTCGGGCCGCTGGCGGATCGATCCGGCGGAGCTTGGCGCTCACGATCATTTCCTGCTCGAGACGGACGAGGGCCGGCGGCTCTCGCTGAACGATCCTCGGCGGTTCGGCTCGCTCGACCTCGTGCCGACGGGCGAGATCGGACGTTCCGCCCCGTTCGCCGCCATGGGCCCCGAGCCGCTCGGCGGCGGATTCACCGCCGACGACCTGCTCGCGGCGCTGGCCGGACGCTCGGCGCCGATCAAGGCGCTGCTGCTCGACCAGCGGATCGTCGCCGGCCTCGGCAACATCTACGTGTGCGAAGCGCTGCACATGGCGGGCATCGCGCCGTCCCGGGCCGGCGGCCGGATCTCACGTCCGCGGCTGGAGCGGCTGGTTGGGGCGATCCAGGCCGTGCTGATCGCCGCGATCGAGGCGGGCGGCTCCTCGCTTCGCGATTATGCCCGGCCGTCTGGGGAGCTCGGCTATTTCTCGAAGCAGTGGCGGGTCTACGGCCGGGAAGGGGAGGCGTGCGGTTGCGGAAGCGCGATTCGCCGCCGCTCCGACTCGGGCCGATCGACCTTTTTCTGCCCCCGCTGCCAGCGCTCTTGAGGTTGACCTTTCGGGCCTGCCTGGCGTAGAGGCGCAGCCGAGCGGGTGCGGTGAATGGCCGCGCCCTTTTCATTTTAGCGACAAGAGGCAGTCAGACGATGGCGAACACGCCGCAGGCAAAGAAGCGAATCCGCCGCAACCAGCGCCGGACCGAGATCAACCGGACGCGCGTCAGCCGGATCCGCACCTTCGTCAAGCAGGTCGAAGCCGCGATCGAGGCCGGCGACAAGGATCAGGCGCTGGCCGCCATCTCCAGGGTCCAGCCCGAGCTCGCCCGCGGAGTCGCCAAAGGGGTGTTCCACAAGAACACGGCAGCCCGGAAATTCTCGCGGCTGACGCGCCGTATCGCCGCTCTCGCATAAGCCTTTCTAAAGGTTCGAAGTCGGCCCGCCGGACCCGATTCCGGCGGGCTTTTTCGTGTCATTTTTCCGTCACCGGAACGTAACACGAAACCCTAGGATTTCCCGCGATTCGCGAGGCCTCTAACGAAGAAATGGCAGTTTTCCGCCATTTTCGACGGCGCGCCGGGGAAAACTTATGTCAAGTATGTTTCTTTGGACTGACACCTAATTTCCGCCTTGCATGCCCGCGCCGACGCTTCCAAAAAGGCTGCTCCGGAGGGGCGAATCTCCCTGCGGACGCCACAGCAAGAACGATCTTTCGAATCGGCAGCCGCCGGGGGGTTGCCGCACGTCGGGAGAAGTTTGCGCCAGTCAGGGCCCGTTGCAAGAGGCCTGGTAGGAAGAGGGGGTGCGTTTCGTGTCTGTGAAGCCGGCGGGAGGCAATTCTTCGGGAGACGTGATGGAGCGGGGCGCGCTCCAGGCAGCATGGGAAGCGATTCGCGCCGGGCTTCGGCGCGATTGCGGCGCCCGCACCTTCGACGGCTGGCTTCGGCCGATCGCGCTGGGCAATTTCGACTCCGACACCGGGGCGCTGCGCCTCGAGCTTCCGTCCCAGTTCATGGCCGACTGGGTGCAGACCCATTTCTCCGAGCGCCTCGCCCTCGCCTGGCGCACCGCCTGCCCGGCCGTCCGCCACATCGCCATCCGGGTCGGCGCCGCCGCCCCCAAGACCGCCGCCGTCGTCGAGATACCGGCGCCCCCGCAGGAGCCCGCCTCGGGCGACGCGCTCTACGCGGTCGCGCTCGAGCCCCGCTACCGCTTCGAGAATTTCGTCGTCGGCAAGGCCAACGAGGTCGCCTTCAGCGCCGCCACGACCCTCGCCACCGCCGACAATGTCGCCTTCAACCCGCTCTTCCTCCACGGCGGCACCGGACGCGGCAAGACCCATTTGCTCCACGCCATCGGCCACGAATTCCACCGCCTGAGGCCGCGCGCCAAGATCATCTACATGTCGGCCGAGAAGTTCATGGTCGAGTTCGTCGCCGCGCTTCGCGCCAACGACACGATCAAGTTCAAGCAGCAACTGCGCGCCGCCGACCTGTTGATGATCGACGATGTCCAGTTCATCGCCGGCAAGGAATCGACCCAGGAAGAATTCTTCCACACGATGAACGAGATCATCTCGGCCGGCCGCCGGCTCGTCATCAGCTCCGACCGCGCCCCGCAGGACCTGGACGGGATCGAGCCGCGGATCCTCTCCCGCCTCTCCTGGGGCCTGGTCGCCGACATCAACCAGGCGGACCTGGAGCTCAGGCTCAACATCATCATGAAGAAGCTCGAGGCGCTCCCCGAAGTCGCGGTGCCCGAGGACGTCGTCATGTTCCTCGCCAAGAGGATCAGCTCGAACGTCCGCGAGCTCGAGGGCGCGCTCAACCGGATCGCCGCCTATGCGACGATGCAGAACCGGGTGATCGACCTCGATTTCGTCGCCGAAGTGCTCGCCAACACCCTTCGCGCCAACCAGCGCCGGATCTCGATCGACGAGATCCAGACCCGGGTTTCCGAGCATTACCGGATCCGCAAGGCGGAGATGACCTCGGCCCGCCGGGCCCGCGAGGTCGCCCGTCCGCGCCAGGTCGCCATGTACCTGTCCAAGCAGCTCACTCCGCGTTCGCTCCCCGAGATCGGCCGCCGCTTCGGCGGGCGCGACCATACGACCGTGATCCACGCGGTTCGCCAGATCGAGAAGCTC
>DATHBY010000364.1:0-11088 GCA_035295885.1 Allosphingosinicella sp. | reverse complement strand
CGCCACGCGGCGCGGCTCGTTTCGAAAGCCTCTGCTCCCCCGTCCGTTCGAAGGGTCGAGACCGGCCTCAGGTGGGACGACATCGTTTTGCCGCCGCCGGTCGAGGCTGAGCTGCGAAGCATCCCGTCGCACGTCCGGCACGCCGAAACGGTGTGGGAGAAATGGGGCTTCGGCGAACGCATCCCCTACGGCCAGGGCATCGCCGCCCTCTTCGCCGGGCCGAGCGGCACCGGCAAGACGATGGCCGCCCAGATCATCGCGCGCGAGCTGGGGTCGGCCCTGTTCCAGGTCGATCTCGCCAAGACTGTTTCGAAATATATCGGAGAGACCGAAAAGGCTCTCGATGCGATATTCGACGCCGCCGAGGGGGCGAGCGCGGTGCTGCTGTTCGACGAGGCCGATGCGCTGTTCGGCAAGCGCTCGGAGGTGAAGGACGCGCACGACCGCTACGCCAACCTCGAGGTCGCCTACCTGCTGCAGCGGATCGAGGCCTATCGCGGCCTCGCCATCCTGACTACGAACCTGAAGGAAAATCTGGACGCGGCCTTTCTTCGCCGGCTGCGCTTCATCGTGGATTTCCCGATGCCCGACGCCGAGCAGCGTCTTGCCATCTGGACGAAGATGTTCCCGGAGGAGGCGCCGGTCGCCGGCGACGTGGACGTGTTGCTGCTGGCGCGCCAGCTGCCGCTTTCCGGCGGCAATATCGAGCAGAGCGTCGTCAACGCCGCCTTCAAGGCGGCCGAGAATGGCGGGCTCATCCGAATGAGCCATCTCGTCGCCGCGACCCGGGCGGAGCTCGTAAAGCTCGGCATGGAAAGCGCGGGAAAAAGCCTGACCCGTCTCCTTCCCGAAGCCGATGCGGCGGGGCTCGAGCCGTGAGCGCGGCCGCTATCTTCGATACGACCATGGCGCTCGCCCGGCGAATCCGCGACGCGGCCGGGCTCGAGGTGCACATCGGATCGCCGCTTCGCCGGGAGATGGGTACGGCCCGGGTGGCGCTGACGCTCGTTCACATCCAGCCGAATGCCGCCCTCCGCAACACGCCGGTCTTCCGAGCCCCGCCGCCTTCTGCGCCGGTCACGGCTGCGGCATCGCCGGTCGCCGCGATCCCCTTCGACCTTCACTTTCTCATCACCTGCTACCGCGTGCCTGCGCCGGGCGGAGTCGCGCCTCCCGAGCCGGGGGAGCTGGCCAGCCTGGGCCAGATCATCCGGGTGCTGTACGCCGATCCCATTCTGACCGGTTCGGCGCTTCCGGGCCAGGACGTCCGGCTTTCCTCCGAAAGCCACAGCCTGGAAGACATGAACCGCATCTGGGGCCTGTTCCCCGAAGAGCCGTTCCGGACCTCCATCGTCTATCTGGCGTCCCCGATCTTCATCGAAGTCGGTGACGCCGCGCTGTACCCGCCCCTCCAGTCCCGCGAGATAGACGGCGGCCTCGCCCGGAGCGACGCGGCATGAGCGGCGCCCTGACCATCTTCTTCGACGGGCCGCCGCGGATCGACCGGGTAACGCTCGCGGTCGCCGCGGTCGACGCGGTCACGGGCGCGCTGATCAGGGACGGCGTCGGCGCCCGCATAACCGGGCTGATGGACCGGCCGATAATCAACGGCTCCGGCATGCTCGTCTTCATCAACCTGCCCGACCAGCCCCAATATGACGTCGAGGTCGACGCCCGCCTTGCGGGCTTTCCGTTCGTCGAGCGCTTCGTTTTCACGCCCCCCGCGCCGGGCAACAAGGATCCGGCCGCGCGGCGCCGGGACGTGCTGCTGGCGCCCGGGCCGGATTACCCGTTCGCCCCGGGAACGACGCTCGTCCGGGGAGTCGTAACCCGGGGCTCTGCTCCGGTGGCCGAAGCCTCCATATCGGCGGCTCCGGCGGCCGGCGGCGCCGACTTCGCGGCGCGCAGCATCGCGAACGGCGCCTTCGCTCTGGCGCTTCGGCTGCCCCCTTTCGGAACGCACGAAGCGGAAGGGCCGGTGCCGGTCAGGATCGTCGTCAAGGAGGGCGCCGACGAACGCAGCTTCGTCCGCCCGCTCGCCAACGGCCGGGGCCACAGCTTTCTCGAGCCGATCGACCTCACCGGAAGCAACGAACCCGGCTTTTTCGCCCCCTGAAGAAGGAGCAAGCAATGGCGCAAGACGATCGCAAGGGGCAGCCGCCGGCCACCCGCGGCAAGGCTCCCGCGCCGGCGACGACCGACATCTCGTCGGCCCCGGAAATCCACGCCCCGCCCCCTCCGGAGCCGCCGGTGATCCAGCCGACGGCCGCCGACCCCCCCGCGGCAGCCGCCGGCGAAGCGGGCGACGGCGATGACGCAAGTGGGGCTGCAGGTGCCGCCGAGGCGGGCCCGGACGCCGGCAGCGGCGAGCCGGAGGGCGACGAAGACTCGCCGGAAGACCGGACCGGCGACCTCGAGGCAGAGGTCGAAGACGCCAAACAGGCGTTGAAGGAGAAAGAAGCGAAGCTCGCCCGCCATAAGGAGGAGGTCGCTGCGGAGCAGGCGGCGGCGGACCTGGTCAAGGCTTATGGAGCCGAGGTGAATGCGCTCAGGCTCGCCGAGAAGGACCTCGAGCAATATCAGGAGGCCGAGACCCGCTTCCTGAGCCGCTTCCTCGATTCGGAGGCAACGGAGAAGATCAAGGCCGCGGCGACGGCCGCGCAGGCCGAGATCGACAGGCTGGCCGCCAAGGTAAGCACGGACGAGGCGGACGTGGCGGCCAAGCGCAAGGCGCGCGACGATGCCAGGGAGGAGGCGGCCAAGGCCAGGAAGAGGGCCGACTCGCTGAAGCGCCCCGCCAGCTCGATCAGGGAGCGGCTGAAGGCTGCCGACGCGATCCGTTCGCAAGCCAGGAAGGCCAGCGACGACGCCAAATATGCCTTGGCCTATTGGCTGGTCATGCCGAAGGGCAAGCTCGACGAGGCGATCAAGGCGGAACCGCGGATCCTCGACCCGGACAAGTTGCGCGGCCACGTGAAAGACGCCCGCAAGGCGCAGCAGGAGGCCGAGCAGGCGCTGACCGATCGCGAGCAGGCGCTCAAGGAGGCCGAGGACAAGCTCCGCAAGGATCAGGCCGAGCTCGCCGACCGCCGGAAAAAGTTCGACGCCACGGTCCTGAAAGCCGTCGCCGCGCTCAATCCGCCCATCGTCAAAGCCGCTTAGGAGGGAAGAAACATGCCCGAATATCTTGCGCCCGGCGTCTACGTCGAGGAGATCGAACGCGGCCCCAAGCCGATCGAAGGAGTGGCGACCAGCACCGCCGCCTTCCTCGGCGAGACCGAACGCGGGCCGACCAAGCCGCGCCTGGTCACCAGCTACGGGGAATATCTGCGCCTGTTCGGAGATGTCTTCGGCCCGGACAAATATCTGCCCTACGCGGTCAAGGCGTTCTTCGATAACGGCGGCCGCCGCGCCTATATCGCTCGCATCGTCGGAACCCTGCCGGACGGCGACACCGGCATGTCCGAGGCCACGCTCGACACCTTCACGGTGCGGGCGAACGGCCCCGGCACCGCCTCCGACCGGATCTGGGCCAGGATCGACCCCGGCACGACCAAGAAGAGCGACGGCACCCCGGTCGGGTTCCGGTTGCGAGTCTTCTACTGGGACCGGGCGGCGTCGAGCGTTCCGTTCGATCCGGTCCATCCGGACAATTCGGCGACATTGCCGAAGCCCTCTCTAAGCGAGGATTTCGACGACCTCAGCATTGACCCCAATTCGCCCAACTATTGGGAGAAGCGGGTCAACAACGGCAATTCCTCGCTGGTCACCCTCATCGCCCCCACCCCCGTGACCGCATTGCCGGCGGCGGCTTCCGCCGCGCTCACCGGCGGCGACGAGGGTGCGACACCGCTGACTCCGGCCCATTACGAAGGCGAGCACCAGGACGCCGACAAGCGCACCGGACTCGAGGCTCTGATGCTCGATCCCTATCGGGACGTGGCGATCGTCAGCGCTCCGGGCGCCGCTCCGGAAATCGCCCAGAAGGTGATCACCCACTGCCAGAAGAACCGCTACCGGTTCGCGGTGATCGATTCGCCGCGCGACGTGGCGGATCCGAGCAACCTCGATCCGAGATCGACGCTCGCCGACACCAAATATGCCGCTTTCTATTATCCGTGGATCTACGTCAGCGACCCGCGCAGCGGCAACCGAATCAAGGTTCCGCCGAGCGGATCGGTGTGCGGCATCTACGCGCTGACCGACAACACCCGCGGAGTGTGGAAGGCGCCCGCCAATGAGACCATCGCCGGCGCGCTCGACCTTGAATATGACGTCACCCACGGCGCCCAGGAAGTGCTGAACCCGAAGGGGGTGAACGTCATCCGCCGCTTCCCCGGGCGCGGCATCCGGGTGTGGGGCGCTCGGACAATGTCCAGCGATCCGCTTTGGAAATATGTCAACGTCCGCCGCCTGTTCATCTTCCTCGAGGCGTCGATCTACAATTCGACCCAGTGGGTCGTTTTCGAGCCCAACGATCCCAAGCTCTGGGCACGGGTCAAGCAGACCGTCACGCTCTTCCTGCGCAGCCAGTGGCGCGAAGGCGCCCTGTTCGGAGACAAGGAGGAGCAGGCCTTCAGCGTCGCCGTCGGCCGCGAGACGATGACCGAGGACGACATCCTCAACGGCCGGCTCATCGTCGAGATCGGCATCGCGCCGGTGCGTCCCGCCGAGTTCGTCATCTTCCGGATCTACCAGAAGACGTCGGAAGCCAAGGAATAGCGCCAGCTAGAAGGAGATTCAGTCATGGCTGCCACAGATCCGCTGCGCAACTTCCGCTACCGGCTCGAAATAGACGGCATCGTCCAGGCCGGCTTCTCGGAAGTCGCGATCGGCGATGCGAGCAACGACCCCATCGAATATCGCGAGGGGAACGAGATCACCACCGTCCGCAAGCTCAAGGGCCTCAACAAATACGGCAACATCACGCTCAAATGGGGCCTCACCGACTCCGTCGAGCTGTCGAACTGGTATCAAATGGTGGTCGACGACGCGACTCCGCTCACCGCGGCGAGGCGGACGGTCGTCATCCGCATCCAGGACGAAGCCGGGCAGGACAAGGCGGCCTACGAGATCACCCGCGCCTGGCCGACCAAATACAATCCGACCGACCTCAACGGCAAAGGCAACGAGGTGGCGATCGAGTCCCTCGAGCTCGCCAACGAGGGCGTCCGCCGAATCCAGTAAGAAGGAGCCTGAGCCATGGCGTTCCAGACCGAAGTCGAATTCACTCTGCCCAAGGGCTATCTCGATGGCGACGGCGTCCTGCACCGCGAGGGCGTGATGCGGCTCGCCACCGCGGCCGATGAGATATTGCCGCTGAAAGACCCGCGGGTTCAGCAGAACCCGGCCTATCTCACCATCATCGTGCTGGCTCGAGTCGTCACCCGGCTCGGGGCGCTGCCGGACGTCAACACCAAGGTCGTCGAAGGCCTCTTCGCCTCGGACCTCTCCTACCTTCAGGCGCTTTACGAGAGCCTCAACGGCGAGGGCGGCGAGGAAGCGTCACCGGCGCTTTTCGAGCGCGCCTCGCGGGAGTTCGGCGTCATGGGGGAAGCATGAAGGCCTATCCCCTCCCTCAGCTCTACGAGGAGATGGCCTTCATCGCCTTCCATTTCCATTGGCCCAGCGAGGAGCTGATGGCGCTCGAACATGGCGAGCGCCGCCGCTGGTGCCGCGAGATATCGAGCATCAACCGCCGGCTGGACGGCCGGCCCGACAACCCGTTCGATCTCGGGTGAGCGGGCGATGTTCGGCTTCGATCCATTTCTCGCCTTCCGCTTCCGGGTGGAGGTCATGGGGATTCAGGTCGGGGGCTTCCAGTCGGTGAGCGGGCTCGAATGCAACACGAAGATCGAGCCTTATCGGGAGGGCGGCGTCAACGACTACGAGCTGCAGCATGCCGGGCTCACCACTTATCCGCCCCTGAAGCTGAAGCGCGGACTTGCCGATCCGTCGCTATGGGCATGGCACCAGGCCGTGATCCTGGGACGGATCCAGCGAGCGGTGCTGTCGGTCGTTCTGCTCAGCGAATCGCGCATCGAAGTGTGGCGCTGGATCTTCATCGGCGCCTATCCGTCGAAATGGACGGGCGGCGATCTCGATGCGACGCAAAGCGTGGTGGCGACCGAGACGGTCGAATTCGTCCATCACGGGCTGGTCGGCCTGTGAAAGGACCGATCGCACATCGCCCGGTCACCGGGGCGCGCCGGATCCTTCACCGGCGGGGTCCGCGCCGCGGCCGGGGCCCGCTGCGCCGTCCACTCGCCTTGCTGTACCGGCAATCGGCAAGGGCTGGCCCAGCGGCACCGGCTTCGATCCGTGCCGCCGACGGACGGCCGGTGCCGCTCGCGCCGCGATTCCAGATCGCGCTGCACCTGTCGTTCATGCTCAACGAGCAGCATCGCGCCTTTCAGGTCCCCGCCGCGACCTTGGCGGCCGCGCCGGTGAGGCTGGCAGCCATGGCGGCGCCGGCCCAGCGGCAAGACCCGCCGTTCCGGAGCCTAACTTTCGCTCAGCATTCGATGCGAATGGATGCGGGGGCCCCGGCCCCGGCCGGACCGACCATCGGTTGGCCCCAGTCATTGGAACATAGCGGAGCTCGCGGACACGCGGGCAATCCAGGCCGGCACCTCATCCTCGCCTGCGCCGGGTCCGGTTTCCGCCGAATATCGCTGTCGAGCGGGGGCCGTCCGGGACCGGCATCCGCCGACGCGGCCCCGCTGCGGACGCTTAGCACTGCCGCCGGCAACGATGCGGCAGCGGCCGGGGCGTTAGGCACACGCTCTCTCGAAACCTTCGCCAAAAGTGGAGGCGCCGGTTCGCCGCGGGCGCGCGACGACACACGCGGCCCGATTGCGAGATCTCGGATCCTGATGCGATTGCCGCCTGCCGAACCTCACCGCTCGGAACCTCCCTCGCGGCGGACGGCTCCGCCGAACGCGACGAACGGCACGAACGGCACCGCTCTCGGCTCAGCCCGAACAGGCCGGCGCTCGATCCCGCGCCGGTTGCCGGGCCTAAGCCGGCTCGCGTCCCTGGCTCGACCGGAGCAGGGTCGGCCACCGCGCTCGGTCTACCGCCCCTCCATCGTGTGTGCCGCGCCCGCCGGGCGCGCATTCCGGGCGCCGCTCCATCTGGCCGAAAGACATGGCGGGCGAACCGCGGCGCCTGCCTCATTCGGCTCCGACCGGGCGCCGCCGCCGCTCGACTTCCGAAGCGCCGCGCCGCCGCCGCCGCCGCCGCCGCCGCCCGCGGAAATGCGGGCAGCCGCGACTTCGGCTCCATCCGCTGCCACGGTCGATCGCGAGGCGATCAGCCGCGACGTCATCTCCCGCATCGAAAAGCGTCTGCGCGTCGAGCGCGAACGCCGCGGCCGGTCCTGAGGAGGCGCGGGTGTTCAAAAAAATCGCCAAGGCGACGATCTGCATCAAGAGCGGGTCACGCAAGAACCAAGAGATCCCGGTGCTGTTCAACCCGTCGGAGTACAGCATCGACGGCGCCAACTACTATCCGGAGACGAAGTCCCCAGGCCTCAAGCCGCTCCCACAGTTCGTGAGCGGCCAAGCCCCGTCCCTGACCATGGAACTCTATTTCGACACTTATACCGACGACGGCGGCAGCGACGTCAGCCTCAAGACCTTCGAGGTTGCGAGCCTGATGGAGCGCGAGACCCACGATCCGCCCGACGTGGAGTTTCGGTGGGGCGAGCTCGCCTTCTTCGGCGTGATCGAAAAGGTCTCGCAGCGCTTCACCATGTTCCGCCCCGACGGCGTGCCGGTACGGGCGAAGCTGACGGTCACCATCAAAGGCAAGAGAGCGCTCTCGAAGCAGTTGAAGGATCCACGCCCCAACTCCTCCGACAAGACCAAGAGGCGCACTTTGACCGCGGACAGCTCGATCTGGCTGATGGCGGCCGGCGAATATGGCGATCCCCGCTACTGGCGGCTGATCGCGCACCGGAACCGCGTCGACGACCCGGGCGCCATCCGGCCGGGGACCGCGCTCGTGGTGCCTCCACTCGACACCAAGGGGGCGGGGTCCGGGCCATGAAGATCGAGGCGCTCGACCGCAGCTACGAGGATTTCTTCGCGCCGGCGATGGTCGTTACCGTTGCGGGCAAGGATGTGCTTCGGGACAATCTGCTCGCGATCTCAAGCGTCGAGGTCGACCTGAAGATCAAGAGCCCCGCGCGCTTCTCCTTCACGATCGGCAGCGCCTATAATTGGGAAGAATCCGAATTCGTCGCCGGCGAGAATGACGACCGGATCGAGCTTCTCGATCTGTTCGCGTTCGGTGCGCCGGTGAAGATCTCCCTGGGCTATGGGGAGCCGGCGAAGCTCGAGCCGATGATGGAAGGCATCATCACCGAGGTGAGCGCCGGATTCACCGATTCCGATACGACCACGCTCACCGTCAGCGGCTACGACAAGCTCTATCCGCTGCGACTCAACCGCGCCTCCCGTCATTGGGACAAGGCCAAGGTTTCCGATGCGGTTTCGGCGGTCGCCGCCGCCAACGGGCTGTCGGCGGACGTCCGGTCCACCCGCACCACCGACGCCAGCCTCGATCAGACGCAGGAATCGGACCTCGCGTTCATCGAGCGAATGGCCGAGCTCACCGGCTCGATCTTCTATATGCGTGCCGGCAAATTCTATTTCGGTCCGCGCAGCTCCCGCTCGCCCGCACTGGAAATACCCTGGGGGCAGGGCCTGGAGCGCTTTTCGCCCTCGGCCAATCTCGCTGACCAGGTCGCCGCGGTCGAGGTCCACGGCTGGTCGGCGGTCGATGCCGCTGCGGTCGTCGGCAAAGCGCGACGCGGCGACGAGCACGGGCGCGACGGGCAACGCAAGAGCGGCGGCGACTGGCTCGCTTCCGCGCTCGGCGGCAGCCCGACGATCCAGGTGAGCGCTCCGGTCCGCGACCAAGCCGAGGCCGACGCGCGCGCTCTGGCGATCCTCGAGGCGCGGGCGCACGCGTTCCTCACCGGCGAAGGCGAGTGTGTCGGAGTCCCCGGCATTCTGCCGGACACCCGCCTCACCCTCTCCGGCCTCGGCCGGGTCTTCAGCAAGTCCTATTATGTCGGCGAGGCGACACACCGGCTCGACGAGCAAGGCTACCGCACCCGCTTCACCGTGCAGGAGCCGACGCTATGAGCCTGCTTGGAAACCACCGCTTCGAGGCGCTGGAGGGCGACGGCGACGGCTGCATCTTCGGAGTCGCGCGCGGGCTTGTGACCGACAATCGCGACCCCGACGGCCTCGGCCGGGTGCGGGTGCAGCTTGCCTGGCAGGCGCAGGGCAGCAGCTATTGGGCGCGGACGGCCGCTCCGATGTCCGGCTCGGGCTTCGGCGCCTGGTTCCTGCCCGAGGTCGGCGACGAAGTGCTGGTCGGCGCCGAGCATGGCGATCCCGCTTTGCTCTACGTGCTCGGCATGTTGTGGAACGGCAAGGTCAAGACCCCCGCCGCGAACGAGGACGGCAAGAACAATCTGCGTCTGATCAAGTCGCGCTCCGGGCACCAGCTGCTGTTCGACGACACCGACGGGGCGCACATCCTCGAGCTGAAGCTCGCCGACGGCAAGCGCGTGACTCTCGACAAGGAAGGGGTCGCGATCGACGACGCCGCGGGCAACACCATCCTGATCAAGAGCGGCGGCTCTGAAATCGCCGTCACCTCGAAGGCCAAGCTCACGCTCAAGTCCGCGCAGGTCGCGATCGAGGCCGACGGCACGCTCGAGATCAAGTCGGGCGGCACGCTGACGCTCAAGGGCGCTCTGGTCCAGATCAACTAGGGAGGATTGGCAATGGGAGTACCGGCGGCAAGGGTGGGCGATCAGACGAGCCACGGAACGCCGCTCGGCCCCGGCCCGGGCGCTCCGACGGTCCTGATCGGCGGCATGCCCGCCTGGCGTGCCGGCTCCGACACGCACGTCTGCCCGCTGTTCGACGGGCCCAAGCCGCATGTCGGAGGCACAGTGGCCGTCGGCAGCGCAACCGTGCTGATCGGCGGCATGCCCGCTGCCCGCCAAGGGGACACGATCGTCGAAGCGGGTCCTCCCAACGCGATCGCAATGGGCCTCCCGACGGTGCTGATCGGATGAGCGGCCTCGATCGCCTCGACATGGTCTTCCTGGGCCGCGGCTGGGCGTTCCCGTTTCGAGTCGAGCCGGCCAACGGGCGAGTCGCCACCGCCGCCGACGAAGAGGACATTCGCCAGTCGATCCTCATCATCCTCAAGACGGCCAAGGGGGAGCGCGTCATGCGCCCCGATTTCGGCTGCGGCATCCACAATCTCGTCTTCGCGGCGATCGACACGGCCACGCTCGCCCAGGTGAAGCGGGACGTCGCGGACGCGCTGCGCGATTACGAGGCGCGAATCGTGGTGACCGGAGTCCAGGCACGCGCCGGCAACCTGCTGAACGGCCAGCTCATCATCGAGATCGACTATCGGGTCAGGCAGACGAACCAGCCGGGCAACCTCGTCTTCCCCTTCTATTTCCGAGAGGGCCAGTGAGCGGCGCCCCGCGTACCGATCCCCGCCGCGTGCAGGCGCTGCGCGCCGCGCTGGCGCAGATGGTGCCGTGGCTCACGCCGGAATGGGCCGGCTCGGGACAGAAGGGCGATTTCGGCGCGGCCTTGTATGAGATCGCCGCCCGCCTCGCCGAGCACAGCACTCGCCGGCTCGACCAGACGGCGCTCCGCGACAAGCTCGCCTTTCTCAACACGCTGGACATCGCCGGCCCAGCGCCGAGGTCCGCGACCGTGCCGATCGTGTTCGTGCTGGCCGAGAAGCGCATCGGTCCGGTCTACGCGCCGCCCCGGGTCCAGATCGCCGCCGCGGGCGACGGCGAGCCGGTGATTTTCGAAACGCGCCGGGGAATCGAGATCTCGCCGGCGCGGCCGCTCCGGCTTATTGCCGCGGATCCGGGCGCCGACCGGATCGAGCTCGCGCCGGCGGAGGTTATCGCCCCGCCCCAGCGCGCTCTGCCGCCGGTCACCTATCGGCTGGCCAGCGCCGCCGAGCCGGGGGGAAGCATGCTGCAGCTTGCCCAGGCGGTCGGCCTGGCCGCCGGCGACCTGCTGAGGA
>DATHBY010000363.1:0-5070 GCA_035295885.1 Allosphingosinicella sp. | reverse complement strand
CCTGCGCGGCGAGCCCGGCCCAGCCGCGGCTTCGCACGTCGTCCACGATCGCCCGGACCGCCGACTGCAAAGCCGGATCGCTGCGCTGCGCCGGCCGAGCCAGCGCCTCGGCCCGCCGGTCGGCATCGAGCCGGTTCCAGTCGAGACTCCTCACATCATCATCTTTTCGATCGGGAGGACGAGGATCGCCGAGGCGCCGGCGGCCTTGAGCTTCTGGAGAGTCTCCCAGAACACCGATTCCTGGCAGACGGCGTGGACGGCGAAATGGCCGGCGCGGCCGTGCAGGGGGAGGATGGTCGGCGCTTCGGCACCCGGCAGGATTGCGGTGATCTGGCGCAGCGCCTCGCCGGGCGCGTTGAGCATGATGTATTTGGATTCCTTGGTGGCGAGCACGCCTTCGATGCGGCTGAGCAGCCGCTCGCCCTGCTCGCGCTTCGAATCCGAAATCGGCTTTTTCGTCCGGACCAGCACCGCCTCGCTGTCGAACACGGTCTCAACGGCGCGAAGCCCGTTCGCCTCCAGGGTCGCTCCGGTCGAGACGAGGTCGCAGATGAACGGCGCGATCCGGAGCCGCGGCGCGAGCTCGACGGCGCCGTTCATCTTCACCACCGTCGCGGCGACCTGGTTCCGTTCGAGGAAGCGCTGGACGATTCGCGGATAGGTGGTGGCGATTCGCGCACCCCGCAGCGACCTCGGTCCCTCGTAGGCAACCGCCTCGGGCGCGGCCAGCTTCAGGGTGCAGCGGCCGAAGCCGAGCGGAGCGACCACTTCGAGGCGCGGTTCTTCCTCGCCCAGGGCGAATTCCTGGAGGACGTTCTCGCCGACGATGCCGTATTCGCAGACTCCGTCGCTGACGAAGGTCGGGATGTCGTCGTCGCGGACGAGCATCAGGTCCGCCGGGAAGTTCTCCACCCGGGCCATCAGGGCGTTGCGGCCGTTCTGGATGCGAAGGCCCGAATCCCTGAGGAGCCCCCAGCTATAGTCGGAGAGCCGGCCGGACTTCTGGATGGCGATGTGGAGGCGGGTCTCGTCAACCAGCATCGCCGCCTCCCAAAGCGTCGATGGCGAGCCGGTAGCCGCCGTTGCCCTCCTCGCGAAGGAATCGGGCGACCCGGACCACCGTGGTCGTGCTGACCCCGGTGGCGTCGTGGATGTCGCGGTAGGAAAGGCCGGTGCCGTCGAGCAGCCGCGCGACATGCCAGCGCTCGGCGAGTGTCCGGATCTCGCCGGGCGTGCACAGGTCGGCGAGGAGTCGCCCCATCTGCGACGAATCGCTCGGAGTCAGCAGGGCCGCGTAAAGATCCTCGGCAAGCGCGTCCGGATCGCGAGTGGGCACTATTGCGGCGCGTCGGGCCATGGCTTGTTCCATCGTAATAACACAGTGAAACGCCCTAGCCGCGCCGGGCGTTTCTCGCAACCCGCTTTGTTCGCCGGCTCGAATTCGTGCTTCGCGGTTGAATCCCGCGACTTCGCTACCGTAGAGCCTGCCGGGGGAGAATTTGTGCCGGCGAGCCGATCAGCGCGGATTTCTATCGTTGGTGAGCGGGCGTCCTGGTTCTGGGGGGCCTGCGCCGCGATCGCCGTCGGCGTGCTCCTGCACCTGCCGATGCTCGCCATGGCGCACCGAATGGGCAACCGCCTCGCCGGAATGCCGATGGAGCCGCAGATGTGGGCGGGCATGGCTCTGATCGCGGTCGGAGTGCCGGTCGCCGTCTTCGGAGCTCTGCCCCGGCGACGCACCGGCCACGGATCGCAGGCGGGAACCAGCTACGAGGCGCCGGATTCCACCCCGCTGGGCCGCTGGCACGCCGGAGTCCTGCTGGTCCTGACCCTCGGCCTTGTCATCGACGTGATGAAGCCCGCCACTTTGGGTTTCGTGCTTCCGGGGATGATCTCCGAATATGACATCTCGGCGCGGACGGTGGCCTGGTTCCCGTTCACCGCGCTGGTCGGCACCACGATCGGCTCGTTCGTCTGGGGCTGGCTCGCCGACGCTTTTGGCCGCCGGGTCTCGATCCTGCTCTCCACCATCCTGTTCATCTCGACCTCCATCTGCGGGGCGATGCCGCTCTTCCAGCTCAACCTGCTGATGTGCTTCCTGATGGGCTGCTCGGCGGGCGGGATGCTGCCCGTCGTCTACACCTTGCTAGCCGAGATCATGCCGCCCCGCCACCGGTCCTGGGTGCTGGTGCTGGTCGGCGGCACCGGCCTCGTCGGGGGCTATCTCGCCGCGAGCGGCGCCGCGCATGCCTTCGAGCCCATCTTCGGCTGGCGGGCGCTGTGGCTGCAGGGCTTTCCGACCGGAATCCTTCTGCTCGCGCTGGCTCGCCTGATCCCCGAATCGCCGCGCTTCCTGGCCGAGCAGGGGAGGGCCTTCGAGCTCGACCGGATGAAGCTCAGGTTCGGGATCGTCCCGCGCCCCCGCCAGCCGGCGCCGCCCGACGCGGCGGTTGCGGCCCGGCGCCACGGCAGGCTCACTCTGGCTCTGGTCATCACGGCCCTGGCCTGGAGCTTCGTCAATTTCGGGCTTCTTCTGTGGCTGCCCACCGACCTCCAGGCGCGCGGCTACAGCTCCGCCCTGGCGAGCGGGATCCTCGCCAGCTCCGCACTGATCGCGCTTCCGACGATCATGCTCGCCGCCTGGAGCTACAGCCGGATCAGCAGCAAATGGACCCTGGTGGCGGCCATCCTCCTGACCCTGGCCGGGCTCGCGGGCGCCCTGCTGCCGGCCCAGATCCTGTCCTGGCCGCCCCTGCTGGTCGCCGTCATCGCCATGCTGATCGTCGGCACCAACGGAACGATCGCCGTTCTGCTTCCCTACGCCGCGGAGAATTATCCGCTCGGCATTCGCGGCCGGGCCACCGGCCTCGTCGCCGGGGCGAGCAAGTTCGGCGGAGTCGCGGTCCAGGGCTTCGCCCTGCTGGGATTCATCCCGACCCTGGGCGGAGCGGCCCTTGCCCTGCTGGCGCCGATGGGCCTGTCGGCCGCGCTCGTCGCCTGGGCGGGCCGGGAGACGAGGGGCCGAAGCCTGAGGGAGCTGGAGGCGGGCCTTTAGAGTTTGTCCTGTTGTGATGGAAGCGAGGCATTCGTCACGCCGGACTTGATCCGCAATCCACCTTCTTCCTCCACCGGGATTGAGAAAAAGGTGGACCCCGGATCAAGTCCGGGGTGACGATTCTGCTTCGGCAGGACAAAGTCTAGCGGCGGTCGAGCCGAGGACCGGCGACGAATTGAGCTTGCACTACCACCTTCTGCCGACGATTGATTTGGCAATTATCAGCTCGACGTCCGCAACTTCAGGATGAACCGTGGCGGCGCAAGGGCCGCTCCGATTGAAGGCTTGCCGTCGCCCGACTCGATCTCAGGGTCACGGCTCAGGATTTCGGATAGCAGGCGGCTTGCGAGACCCACGCTCAAGCCTGCCGCGACACAGCCGTGATCGCCCGCGCCGAAGGGCAACCAGGCACTTCGATCGGCGCTTGCCGACCAGCGCTCAGGCAAGAAACTGGTCGGCTCATTCCAGTAAAGCCGGTTGCGATGGATCGCATATGGGCTGATCGAGACCGTCTGCGCGGGCAGTATGCGTTCGCCGAGGATGACATCCGGCCGCCGAAGCCGGCGCTGGAACAGCCAGGCGATCGGGTACAGGCGCAAGGCCTCCAGCACGATGTGCGTCGGATGATGTTCCGTCTTTTGCCCACGAATGGCCTGCAGAACCGCCCAGCCGAGGGCGAAGCCGATCGACCCAACGATCGCGAACACAAATCCGGCATAAAGTTGAGGCAGCGCCGTTTCGTCCATCTCGCGCCTGTGGCTTCCAAGGACTTCGAGCAAGTCCCGCTCGCCCGTCGGCTTGTCCACGGACTTCGCCGCTTCGCCGACGACCGCGCGGTAGAAGCGGAATCGATCGCGGATCCGCTGCATGATCCCCGGGGCGGGCTCGTGGCGGTTGAGGATTCGCGCTCCGACCATCGCGTCGAGTGCTTCGTGAAAGGCTCGAGACCGCCAGGGCGCCGCCAGCACCGGGCGCATGAGGTTCAGGAGCAGCGCGTTTCCGGCCCTTGGCCATTCGCAGCGCGCCCCAAGAGTCGAGACGAAGCGCCGGCAGTCCAGGTTCTGCACATGCTCGTGCACCAGCGCATAGGCCTGGCGAGAGAGAGCGATCTGCACGTCTCTCGACGGGGCGAGTGGTCCGTTCCCGAAGAAGTCGGAATGGTCGACCATCCGTCCGCCGTCGTTGCGAAGAAGCGCCCGCGCGACATTCGCGTCGTAAATGCAGACTTCGCGGCGCGAAACCCAGCGTAGTCCGCGACCGTCACCCGCCGCATCTTCGAGCCAGCCCAATGGATCCCGCTTGATGTTCCGGACCATCCCTCTTCCCGGATTCCTTAGTTGGCCGGAAGGTTAGGCGACAGCATGTGCGATATCACTGATCAATGCGACCGAAGTGGATCAGGATTTCGTTGACGGGCCGTCGGCCGAAGCTCAAGCTTTAATGCCGAGTCCGAGAGGGAGACGTGAGATGGCAAAGTTCCTTCAAGCTGTCCGAGTGGCTTTGAACATTCGGAACCGTTGTTACCCGGAATACCGTCCGTGGGCGCATTATATCGAATTCTAAGTCCGGCCTGGCAAGGTCCAGCGAAGTGAATAGGGAAGGCGGTCGCGCGCGACTGCCCTTCCTTTCCTTGCATGAATAGCGACATCGGTCACAGCGACATCAATCACCTGGAGTCCTTGTTCGCGAGCGTGCGCCGCGACGGTTTGGTGATTCGCCGTCCAGACGGGATCGTCAGCATCTTCGATCCCGAGATTGCGGCGAAGGTTGAATCGGCCAACACCGAGGCGCTTTACATCGGCGATTCTCTGATCGACCTGCTCAAACTGCCGGGCGCACGAGCGCGAGTCCCGTGGAGCGATGTCCGCGCCGCGCTCATCGAGCAGAATCGCCGCCTGACCGAGCCGGCACACGCAAAAGCTCTGCATGAACGAATGCGGGCTTTCCTGCTCGAGCGTTCCGATCGGGAAGAGGATCTGACTTGGCTCATCGCGCGCGCGGTTGCGTCCGCGCTT
>DATHBY010000362.1:0-4011 GCA_035295885.1 Allosphingosinicella sp. | reverse complement strand
ACCGGGCGGCTGACCAGCCTCGACGAAAGGCTGCTGGCGGCGCACAATCGCGAGCGCAGCGCTGCTGGAATCCCCGCCCTCGCCTGGGACACGGTGCTCGCGGCCGAGGCCGCTTCGTGGGGCCGGCAGCTCGGCGCCAGCGGCGAGTTCGAGCATGCTCCCGACCGGGGCGGGGAAGATCCGCAGGGCGAGAATCTGTGGGCGGGCACTCGCGGCGCCTATGCGCCCGAGGAGATGGTCGAGGGCTGGATCGAGGAGAAGAAATATTTCCGCCCCGGCCGATTCCCCGACAACAGCGCGACGGGCGATTTCGCCGACGTCGGCCATTACACCCAGCTGATGTGGCACGAGAGCGACCGGGTCGGCTGCGCCCTGGCCGAGGGCGCGGTCGAGGAGGTGCTGGTATGCAGATACCGCACCGCCGGCAACGTCGTCGGCGAGCGGCCCTTCTGACGCCCTAACGCGCCAGCAGCTTCTCGGCGGCGCCGGCGACCCGGTCGGGCTCGACATGGGCGACGGCGGCGACGAGCTTGTCGGCTTTCTCGAGCTTCTTGGGCGGAACGGGCGCGGCCGCGTTGGTTTCGACGATCCGCTCGATGAGAGCGGGGTCGGGCTGCCGCACCACCTCCGGCTCCTCGGCGCAGGCTGCCAGGGCGAGGATCGGAAGGGCCGCAAAGGCGAGCTTTTTCATCATCTTGAGCGCTCCAACGCGCGAACGCGGCGGAAGGATGCGACGGGCGCGACCGGCTATTCCCTGAGCAGGCGGTTCATGTCGGTGACGAAGAAGGCGGTCGACCAGCCGATCAGTAGGAAGCCGATCAGCCCCTCCATCGCCCCGAGCAGGCGCCACTCGACCGGGAAGTCCTGGGCCGGCTGGGAGAGGGTGGAGTAAGCCGAGGCGGAGAAGAACAGGGCCTCCTCGAGGCCGGTGAAGATCCCGACGGCGAGGTAGAAGCCCGCCACCAGCGCGATCTCGAAGGAATGAGGGCGAAGAGCAGCAGGGCTATGGCGCTGAGCACCGGAACCGATTCGAGATGGAAGCGGCGCCGGCGCGGGCGCTCGCCGTCGAGGCGGAGGGACGTGGCGATGGCGACGACCCCGGCGCCGTGGACGATCGTCAGGATGACGCTGATCATGGCCGTGGCGGCGAGCTGGACGAGGAGGTTCAGGCGCGGTCTCCTGCGGGATGAACGACCCTAGCGTCGCCGCGGCCCGGGCGGCAAGGCGCGACCGATTCGCGGTGCAGGATTCGCGGCCCGCGAAATCGGCCCGAATCGGGCTCCAAAAAATAAAGTTTTTTCGCGAACGGCCGCGAAAAATAGGATTTCGAACTCCTATTTTTGAACGCGAAAAACGGCAGTTTTAATTCAGCTGGACCGCTGCAAAAATAGGATTTGACCGGAGCGGTACTTTTCGCTTGACAGCGTCACGCTGCGGGGGTATCTTTTAGTCACGCTGCAGAATTGTAGCTGGAGAAGATCGAGCAGCCGGCGCGGGCCATCCGCCGCCGGCTTTTTCATGGCCGGCCCGGATCGGCCGGGCAGGTTCAAGACGGATCATTCGGCCGGATTGAGGCGTTGGCGGCGCCCCCCTCTTGGTGTAATCTGCAGCACAACCAGGGTTTCGGCCGAGTCAGCAGCCACGGCCGGAAAGGCGTTAAGGGGGAGGTGGGCCGTCCGATATGGGCGGCTCTTCACACAGGCGTGGGATGGCGCCTGTCCGGATGCCGCGGATCGCTGCTGAGGCAGGAGTGTCGCGCGGCCGTCATGACCACGGAGGTCATCATCATCAACCGCATGGGCGTCGTCATGGCGACGGACAGCGCGGTGACGATCAGCACCCCGGCGGGAAGCAAGGTCTACGACAGCGGCGAAAAGCTGTTCGAGCTCGACTGCAGCCGGCCGATCGGAATCCTGATCAACGGCAACATGCATTTCCTCGGCATCCCCTGGGAGCTCATCGTCAAGGACTTCAGGGACAAGCACCGCAAGCAGGAGCCGGCCGCCGACGCCGGGACTCCGGAGGAAGCGCGGGCGGCGGAGGCCCAGCCTTCGGAAGGGGCGGCCGCGGGGATGGCGGCCTACTATTGCCCCGCCGAGGTCGTCTCCGGGCTGAGAGCCTCGCCCATGATCATCGAGGCCTTCTTCGGCTTCATCAACTCGATCGCCGCGCTGCTGCCGGCCGATCCCGTCGACGGGGACGGCCAAGGGCAGGACGGCGAGCAGGAATATGTGCGCGAGCGCGCCGCGGAAGAGTTCAAGGACATCGTCAGCAGCCTGGCCGCCAGCGGCGAGGCTTCCGAGAAGAATGTCGCCGACACTATTGTCGAGGAGGCCCAGCGCCGCGCCGCGGAATATGACGAATGCCCGGCGGATTTCAGCAGGCGCATCAGCCGCTCGGACGTGCTCGAGCGCCACGGATCGGCGATCGATGCGGTGATCGACGAGTCTTTCCATTCGCTGCCTCGCGGCGATCCGTTCAGACGGGCACTTCGCCAGCTGATCGTCTCAGCGCTGCTCAGCCAGCAGACCTCCAGGCTCGCGACCGGCCTGGCGGTCGCCGGCTATGGAAAGCGGCACGGGCCGGCGTCGGCGGCGAACGGCAAGAACGACATGTTCCCGTCGCTCGTCGTGGGCGAGGTGGACGGCGCCGTGTGCGGCCAGCTGCGCTTCTTCATGACGGATTCGTACCAGGTCGACGCCAGCAATCACGGAACCATCGTCTCATTCGCCCAGATCGACGTGGTCGAACGGCTGCTCACCGGGGTCGACAGGCCTTTCATCGACCGAACCGAAGCCTTCATCGAAGAGCATTTTGCGAAGATCGGCGCGCAGTTGACAGCGGCCCTGGACAAGGAGCGCGAGCGGCTCGCGCCGATCCTGGAACAGCATGGCACCGAATTGCGTCCGATCGGTTCGCTGCCGCAGCGTTTCGCATCGGAGACGGTAAAGGAATGGCGGGAAAGCGCCTCGGCCATTCGAAGCAATTTTCGGAGCAAGTTCCACGGGATGATAGGAGTGATGCCCAAGCGTGAGATGATCGAGCTGGCGGAAGCCCTCGTCAACATCACGGCCATCGAGCGCAAGGCCTCGCCCGATCAGTCCACCGTCGGCGGGCCCATCGATGTCGCGCTCATAACGAAGCATGAAGAGTTCCTGTGGATAAAGCGGAAGTTCTTTTTCGAGGCACGGTACAACCCGAGATATTATGCGCGGAGGTTCGGGTTGTCCCCACAGTTTGGAGACGAACAGTGATCAGCGGGACCCGGCGCGTGAAGGGGTCAAGCCGCCACGGATCCGAGTTGGATCGGATGGTGGCCAAGACCCTCGACGAATCCTCGGAGCGACTCGGCAAGAGCATCGCGGCGATCATGGCGCGATGGGAGGCCGAGCAGGAGCGGCGCGAGAAGAAGCTGGCGCGCTCCGCAGCCAAGCCATCGGAGACACCGCTGGAATGAGCTTCGACGCCGGCGCAGTCCCCTTCGGCCCGGCATCGGCGACCGTTCAGGCGCGGTCAATCGCCCGAGCCCTCGGATGCGGCCGGCAGGGCGGAGCATTTGCGCTTGTGCGCGGGAACGCCCACATTGTAAGGGAACGCCGAACGAGCGGCGCTCGCAGGAGGTAATCGTGGTTCGGATTTCGCCCGAATTCCAGCGACTGAACGAGGAGCGGATCAAGGAGCTCGTCCTCCAGATGCAGAAGGTCGCCCGGGACAGCCAGGCCGGCCGCCCGACGCACGTTTCCGGCTCGCGCGGCTAGAGTTTGTCCTGTTGTGATGGAAGCGAGGCATTCGTCATGCCGGGCTTGATCCGGCATCCACCTTCTTCCTCCACCGGGATTGAGAAAAAGGTGGACCCCGGATCAAGTCCGGGGTGACGATTCCGCTTCGGCAGGACGAAGTCGGGAGCATGATCGCTTCAGGTTGATTGAGTTGCGTCGTTGCGAGCGAAGCGAAGCAATCCGGGGCGGCCTCCGCGACCCGCTGGATTGCTTCGTCGCTGCGCTCCTCGCA
>DATHBY010000361.1:0-1896 GCA_035295885.1 Allosphingosinicella sp. | reverse complement strand
AAGCCAGCCGCTTCGTTCCCAGGGGAAGACCAGCAGGCCGTCCTTGCTCCAGAACAGGTCCTGGCCGCGCGATTCGTAATAGCGCGCGCCCTCGCCCGGCGGGGCGGCCCAAAGCTCGCGCGCGGCTCCGGTGGCGGTGTCGACGACCCGGATCGACCAGTAAGGACCGCTGTCCCGCCCAGCGCCGGCCGGGGCGTCGAGATGGCGGATATAGGCCACCTGGCGGCCGTCGGGGGAGAAGACCGGCTCGACCGAGAAGCCGAAGCCGGGGTCAAGGAACCGGATTCGGGGCTGTGCGGGGTCGAGCAGGGCGACGAAGCTGTAATCGCCGCGATGGCTGACGAAGAGGAGGCGGGTGCCGTCCGGCGACCATTGCAACCGCCGGATCTCGCCTCCGGCCGAGGCCAGCTTTCGAGCCTCGCCGCCGCGCTGCCAAAGCCAGATCTCTCCGCGCCTCGTAAAGGCGAGCCGGGTGCCGTCGGGCGAGAAGGTGGGCGAATGGCCGTCGCCGATCCGAAGCGGCTCGCCCCCCGCGGTCGCGGCGACGAATATCTGCTGCCGTGGCGGCTCGGCATCGGCGGCGGCATTGGGGACCGGATCGTCCCGCGATTCCGGATCGCCGCCGCGAACGAAGGCGAGGCCGGCGCCGTCGGAGCTCAAAGCGAGATCGTAGAGCTGCTGCCCGTCATCCCGGGTGAAGGCGGTCAGCGCCCGCGCCGCCCGGCCGCGCTCGGCGAACCAGATGTTGCGCACTCCCGCCGCGCTCTCCACCCAGGCGAAGCGGGGGGCGTCGCGAGCCCCGACCAGCTCGCTGGCGACGGGGAGGGCCAAGGCGGCGGCCAGCGAGTCGCGCCGCGCCGGAGCGAAGGCGAGGCCGGTCCGAGCAGGAGGGCGGCCGCCCAGAGGCCGAGAAAAAGGCGTCGCAACCAGGTCATCCGATCCTATTGGAGGGCGCATGCGCCGCCGACAAGCGCGGCGGCCGCTGCCATGCGCGCGGGTTATGGCGGCGGGAAGGCTCTGAATGATGCGCTCCTTATTGCCCCGCCCGGCTTTGGCTCTACGGTCGCTGGCGATGACGGAACGGACGGCGACCTTTCGGGCGATGGCCCTCGGCCTGGCGCTGGCGGCCGCGTCTCCGGCGCTTGCCGACGCGCCGCCGGCCCTCAAGGATCGGGTCGAGGCGAAGCTGAAGGAAGCCGGCCCCGGCACCCGCTTCGGCCTCGTCGTCGCAACCGAGGACGGGCGGGAGATCGTCGCCATCGCCCCGGACTCGCGATTCATCCCGGCCTCCAACACCAAGATGTTCACCACCGCCGCCGCCTTCGCGACGCTTCCCGGCCTCGACGCGCCCGACGAGGCCGGCGGCACTGCCGTCCGGCTGGAGCCTCGAAGCGGCGGCGCCCCCGACGTCGTCCTCGAGGGCAAGGGCGACGCCCGCCTGTCGAGCAGCCCCGGCTGCGTTCAGAACTGCCTGGCCGCCCTCGCGGACTCGGTCGCGGCCCGGACCCGGAGGGTGGGCGACGTCGTCGGCGACGACAGCCTGTTCCCGGACCAGCGCTGGAGCCCGGGCATGAGCTGGAACAACATCCCCACCCGCTCGGGCACCGCCACCTCCGCGCTCAGCCTCGACGACAATGAGCTGCCGTTGCGGGTCTTCCCCGCCGCACCGGGCAAGCCCCCAAGGCTCGAGCTGCCTGCCTATTACACGGTCGACAACAGGGCGGTGACGGTTCGGAGCGGGGCGACCGAGCTGTCGTTCGACCGCTTTCCGGGCAGCCGGGTCGTGCGCCTCACGGGCACGATCGCGGCCCGCGCCGAGCCCGAGCTGCTCCGCCTGGGAATCGACGACCCCGCCCATTATGCGGCCTGGCGATTCAAGTCGCTTCTCGAGGCGCG
>DATHBY010000360.1:0-6156 GCA_035295885.1 Allosphingosinicella sp. | reverse complement strand
GGCTTCGTCACCCGGATCCGGACTTCGCCGCAGCGGCAGCCGCCGTCCCACGGCAGTTTCCATTCTTCCATGCCTTCACCTCCCGAAGCCCGTGCCTAGACTTTGTCCTGCTGAAGCAGAATCGTCACCCCGGACTTGATCGGTACTTATCCCCTTGCGCCAAGGAAGGGTCTCTGGCATACAATGGCTATGAACAAGCCCAAAGCCCTCACCCTTCGCCAGTTTCAAGAGCGGTTTCCGACCGACGAGCTGTGCCTCGACCACCTGATGCGGACCCGCTTCGGCATTGAGCACGACTGCGACAAGTGCGGTCGCATGGCGAAGTTTCACCGGGTCACGAACCGCCGGTCCTACGCCTGCCATTGGTGCGGCCATCAGGTTTTCCCGACCGCCGGAACGCCTTTCGAGAACACGCGGACGCCGCTGCGCGACTGGTATTTCGTGATGTTCATGTTCTGCACGACGCGGAACGGAGTCGCGGCAAAGAAAGTCGAGCGCGATCTGGGCGTCACCTACAAGACGGCTTGGCGCATGTGCCACAAAATCCGCGAGTACATGGCGTCGCTCGACAGCGACGATCCGCTGGGCGGTCCCGGCTCCACCGTCGAGATTGATGAGACGCTGATCGGCGGCTCCGTCTCCGGCATGGGAAGCGGTTACAAGGGCAACAAGACCTGTGTCGTCGGGATGCTGGAACGGGACGGCGAACTGATCACCCGCGTTGTCAGCGCCCGCAACAAGGCCGCGATGCAAGGGCTCATCCTTTCCACCGTCCTGCCCGGCACGACCATCAACACCGACGAGTTCGGCGGCTATAAGGACATCGACCGTAGCGGCTTCCGCCACGTTACCGTCAACCATGCTCGCGGCGAATATGCCAAGCCGTGCGGCGCTGGCGTCAATCAGATCGAAGGCTTCTGGGCGATGCTGAAACGCGGGATCAACGGCACTCACATTCACGTCAGCGGCAAGCATCTGCCGAAGTACCTTGGCGAGTTCGAATATCGCTGGAACATGCGCGCCGTGCCGCACCTGATGCTCGACCGGCTGCTCTACTCTTTCACCCGCTGAGATTATGGGGACCGGAGTCCTGTGTCCCGTCCTCACTCCGGTCCCCGCCCCCGCCGGAAGCCGTGGCGGGGGCACCTGACCTAGCGAGGGGAGCCGGGCCAGATTCGGAGCGCGGCGAGGACCGCGAAGGCGAACATCGCCCATGACAGGGCGACCAGCGCCAGTTCGGATCGTGAAGGCTTGTGCGGCATGCCCGGTCCCCATGATTGCCGCCCCACCCGGCCCCAAGCCGGGCGGTTGGTAGCGCGAGGACACAGGGAACCGCGCCCTGCTTCTTTCCCTTTCGGGTATTGTATCCGCAGGCCACCCGACCGGAGTCGGAGCCTGTGTCCACGCGCCTTTCGGCGGGCATTCCCTCACTACCACGATCAGGAACGCGGGCCGGGCTTACGCCGCCTGTCGCCTTCCGGCAAGTCTGCGCTTTGCTGAGCCTCGCCCTTCGGCTTGGCCTCTGGCGGGGGGCCGGACACCATCGCCTTTAGCAGCCTGTCGAAGCGGCTCATTGGATCGTCGGTCATGTTTGCGTCCTTGGTGGCCGTCGCCTTGCGTCTTGCTCCGATAGGCCGATGAAGGCGACCTGGATTACGCCCGCGTCTACCTCTTCGCGAACCGCGTCCCACTGATTCCGGATGATCCGGAATTTCTTGAAGCGTCTTACGGCCTCAGAGCGGCTAGTGGTTTCCGTCTCAGGGAATTGGCTGTCCTTTATGTTCCAATTCCGGGTGTCGTATGCGCCGTCGTCAAACTCTAGGACGCGCTTGGCCACATCAGGCGCATACCATCTGCCGTTCTCGACCCAAACCCGAACCGCCGTGTCCCAGCTATTGTAATCCCGCTCCCACTTCGCCCACCGCTCCGCGTCGAAGATCGCACCATCATGCAATTCGTTGAATAGCTCTTCGCCCCGATCCTCAATCGTCTTTGCCAGCTTAGTAAGCTGCTCGCGCTGGTACAGCGCATAGAGCGCCACAGGCAGCTTGTCGGTTACCTTTTTGACTTCGTCTATCTGCTCGCCCAGATTAAGCTGACCCGCGTCCATCCGGTTATAATCGCGAATTATGTTCGCGTGAGTTGCTTTGTAGCCTTCAACGTCCTTTCCCAGCTTCTCTACCACCTTGCGCAAACCAGCAATCTCCGCACGCAAGGCGGTATCGTCATAGGCAGCGGGGGACCCGTCGTCGTGATCCAGAAAGGGCAGCTTCCTTGCGGGGGGCTGACGATGCGCTCTCCGAAGCGCACCTATGCCGGATATTGCCAAGCCGATCACAAGAGCCGCAGCGATACCCAAGAAAATAGCTTCCGGCCAAGGCAGGCCGCCGAGGATGCTAAGTTGAGTGGCGAGCCAACTCATAACGGCCCCCAAAAAGCCGAGGCCGCTGACCCAAATGAGAACCCTGTCCAAGCGGCGGGTCGTTCTGGCGAACCATTCGAGCATCGGTTTCCCCATTGAGTCGGGCAGCTTCGCCCTATACCACTAATAGACCTCCTTGGCGCAAGGGGATAAGCACCGACTTGATCCGGGGTCCAGCTTTTTCTCAATCCGGTGGAGGAAGAAGGTGGATGCCGGATCAAGTCCGGCATGACGAACGCCTCGCTTCCATCACAATAGGACAAAGTCTAGCGCGCCGCGGCCCCCCGGCCCAGCCGCCTTGCCGGCAACGCCCGTCCAGGTCCCGATCGCGCTTCTTCTAGAGGACCAGGGTCAGCGGCAGCCCCACGTCCGCGCCGCGAAGCACAGTCCCGACCACTCGCCGCCATTGTTCTTCTCCGCCACCACGCGGTCCGCACCCCTGGCTTGGCCGCCGCCGCCACCTTCTGAGCCCATCCCTCGAGACTGAGCGAAGCGAAGCCCTAATAATGCACTGCCCGCCCATAGGCGTCGAGCACGCTCTCGTGCATCATCTCCGACAGCGTCGGGTGCGGGAACACCGTGTGCATCAGGTCCGCCTCGGTCGTCTCGAGCTGCCTCGCCACCGCATAGCCCTGGATCAACTCCGTCACCTCCGCCCCGACCATGTGGGCGCCCAATAATTCCCCCGTCTCCGCGTCGAACACCGTCTTCACGAAGCCTTCCGCCTCGCCCAGAGCGATCGCCTTGCCGTTGCCGATGAAGGGGAATTTGCCGACCTTGACCTTTCGGCCCTCCGCCTTGGCCTTCGCCTCGGTGAGGCCGACGCTCGCCACCTGGGGGCGGGAATAGGTGCAGCCGGGGATGTTCCAGGTCTCGAAGGCGTGCGGCTTGCCGCCGGCGATCGCCTCGACGCAGACCACGCCCTCATGGCTCGCCTTGTGGGCCAGCCAGGGCGGCCCGGTGACGTCGCCGATCGCGTAGACGCCCTCGACGTTGGTTCGGCCGAAGCCGTCGACGACGATATGGCCGCGCTCGGTCTTCACCCCCAAAGCCTCGAGGCCGATAGTCTCGGTGTTGGGAACGATGCCGATGGCGACGATGGCGTGGCTATACTCCTCCACCGCTCCACCCTTGAGCGTCGCCTTCACCCCGTTCGGCCCCGTCTCCAGCTTCTCGACGCCCGACGAGACGTGAAGCTTCATCCCCTGTTTCGTCAGAGCCTTGTGGACGAAGGCGGAGACCTCCTCGTCCTCGACGGGCAGGATCCTCTCCAGCATCTCGACGATCGTCACCTCGGCGCCCATGTCCGAATAGAAGCTCGCGAATTCCACGCCGATCGCGCCCGAGCCGATCACCAGCAATCTGGTCGGCATCACCTTGGGCACCATGGCGTGCCGGTAGGTCCAGATCCGCTCGCCGTCCGCTTTGGCGAAGGGCAGGTCCCGGGCGCGGGCGCCGGTGGCGATCAGGATATGCTTCGCCTGGAGCTCGGTCGTCTTCCCCTCTTTGGTGACGGTCAGCACCCCTTTGCCCTTGAGCGCGCCGTCGCCCTCGTGGACGGCGATCTTGTTCTTCTTCATCAGCCCCTTGACCCCGGCGTTGAGCTGGCCGGCGACCTTCCGGCTCCGGTCGACGATCTTCGCCAGGTCGAACGACACCTTCTCCGCGCTGAGGCCGTAGGCGGAGGCGTGGGTGAGATAATGGTTGATCTCGCTCGTCCTCAGCAGCGCCTTGGTCGGGATGCACCCCCAGTTGAGGCAGATCCCGCCCAGCTTCTCCCGCTCGACGATCGCCACCTTGAGGCCGAGCTGGGAGGCGCGGATCGCGGCGACATAGCCGCCGGGGCCCGAGCCGAGGACGATGAGGTCGTATTGGTCAGCCATTTGCGGATGCTTTCTTCAGGTGGCGCTGGACGAGGAACCACCACAAGGGTCCGGCGGCTCCGCCGGCGAGGGTTCCGCCCAGCCAGTCTTCGGAGGAATCGATGCGCTCCCCGATCGCGGCGGCGACGAGCAGGTGGACGGCGAGCCCGAGCCCCAGTCCGGCAAGGAGATGGGTCCAGGGGCCGGCGCCGCCCGCCCGGGCGATCAGCGGCGACAGGGTGGCCGCCAGCAGTGCGCCCACGGCCAAAGCGACGGCGAAGGCGTAGGCGGTGAACAGCGCGCAGGTCTGGAGAAGGCCCTTGATTCCGCCGCGGGCGGGCCAGGCCTCGTCCTCGAGAGTGAGCTGGGTGCCGGTGACGAAGCCCGCGATCAGCGCGGCCGCTCCGGCGGCGACGAGCAGCCCCCTGCCTCGCTTCGAAGGCTTCAAGCCGCCATCCCCGGCGCCGGCTGGGTCCGGAGAGGCGTCATTTCTCCGCCCAGGAGAGGAACAGCCAGGCGATCAGAGTGACTCCGGCGAAGAGTGGTAGGGACCAGTAGATCTGGTGGCCGGCGGCCTCGAAGTCGATCAGGCCGCGGCGGACCCAGTCGCCGAGCTGGCCGCTGTGGCTTCGAAGAACGTAGGGGATCGCGATCGAGGCGACGACTCCGACCAGGACGGCCTTGCCGAGCGCCATCTCAGGCCAGCATTCCGAGCGGGGCCTCGACCAGCCGCTTGAACGCCTGCATCAGCCGGGCGCCGTCGGCGCCGTCGATGGCGCGGTGGTCGAAGCTTCCGGTCGCCGTCATGATCGTCGCCACCTGCAGAGCCCCGTCGATCACCCACGGCTTCTTCTCGCCCGCGCCGATCGCCATGATCATCCCCTGCGGCGGGTTGATGACCGCGGAAAACACGGAAATCCCATACATCCCCATGTTCGAGAGGCTGGCGGTTCCCCCCTGATATTCCTCGGGCTTGAGCTTGCCGTCGCGGGCGCGGGCGGCGAGGTCCTTCATCGCGGTGGCAATCGAGGAGAGGCTGCGGGTGTCGGCTTCGGTGATGACCGGAGTGATCAGCCCGTTCGGGATCGACACCGCGACCGAGATGTCGGCGCGCTTGAAGGTGATCAGCTCGGTGCCGGTATATTGGACGTTGCACTCCGGCACCTCGATCAGTGCGGCGGCGAGGGCCTTGATCAGCAGGTCGTTGACCGAGAGCTTGACCCCTCGCGGCTCGAGGCTGGAGTTGAGCTCGCCACGCAGCTTGAGCAGCGCATCGAGCCGGATGTCGACCGTCAGGTAGATGTGCGGGACGTTCTGCTTCGACTCGGTGAGGCGCCGGGCGATCGTCTTGCGCATGTTGGAGAGCTTGGAAACCTCGTGCGGGATTTCGGGCACTCCGTAGCTGGGCGCGGGCGCCGCCGGAGCCGCAGCCTGTGCGGCCGCCGGAGCCGGGGCCGAAGCCGCGGGCGCAGCGGAGGGCTTGCCGGCCGCGGCGTCGACGTCGGCCTTGACGATCCGCCCGCCCGGGCCGGAGCCGGTGAGTCCCGCCAGCTCGATTCCGCGCTGCTCGGCGAGGCGGCGGGCGAGCGGGCTCGCCTTGACGCGCTCGCCGAGGTCGGCCCTGGGCTGCGGAGCGACCTCCGAATGCTGTACCGGATTGGGAGCCTTGGTCGAAGCCTCGGGGACGGGGGGCGCGGCGGCCGGGGTCGCGGGCTGCCCGGCGCCGGTCTCGCCGCCGTCCTTCGCCACCGGCTCCTTGGCCGCCGCCGGAGCCGAAGCGGCGGCTCCGGCATCCTCGCCCTCGCCGGCGATGAGGGCAATGACCGTTCCGACCTTGACCTCGTCAGTGCCCTCGGCGACCAGGATCTTCGC
>DATHBY010000359.1:0-3991 GCA_035295885.1 Allosphingosinicella sp. | reverse complement strand
GGATCGGCCCGGTAACTGGAGAGGTGCGGATCGACGGCCTGCGCCCGGAAAGCCTCGCTCCGGCGGCGCGCAGGCATTTGCTGTCCTACCTGCCCGCCTCCCGCGACGCCGCCTGGCCGCTGTCCGCGCGCGACCTCGTGCGCCTGGGGGCGGGCGAGGCGGAGGCGGACGAGGCGATGGCCGAGCTCGACCTGACCCAATTCGCCCGGCGCCGGCTCGACCGGCTCTCGACCGGCGAGCGCAGCCGGGTGCTTATCGCCCGGGCGCTGGCGCCGAGGCCGCGGCTGCTTCTGCTCGACGAGCCGGTCGCCAATCTCGACCCGCTCTGGCAGCTCAGGCTGATGGAGCGGCTGCGCCGGGCGACGAGCGTCGGCGGCCAGGGAGCGATCGTGGCGATGCACGATCTCGACCTGGCGGCGCGCTACGCCGACCGGCTGATGCTCATGGACGGCGGCGCCGTCGTCGCCGACGGGGAACCGCAGGCTATGCTCGACTCGGCGCGGCTTGAGGAAGTGTTCGGGATCGAGCGTTCGGGCGGACTCTGGCGGCCGCTCAGTCGGCGGGAGAATCGGCGATCATCGCCGTGAAGCTGGTCTCGGCGGCGACCTTGCCGTCGATCAGCACCCTGCCGTCGAACTTGCAGACGCTGCCGCGGTACTTGGCCAGCTCGACCTCGATCCTCAGCAGGACGCCCGGCTCCACCGGCCGCCGGAACTTGGCGCCGTCGATGGCCATGAAATAGACCAGCTTGCCGGTCCCGGCGAGGCCCAGCGACTCGACCGCGAGCACGCCCGAGGCCTGCGCCATCGCCTCGACCAGGAGGACTCCCGGCATGATCGGCCGGCCCGGGAAATGGCCCTGGAAGAAGGGCTCGTTGATCGTCACCGCCTTGATCGCGACGATCCGCTTCTCCGGGATCAGCTCCTCGACCCGGTCGACGAGCAGGAACGGGTAGCGATGCGGCAACGCCGCCATGACCCGCCTGATGTCAAGCGGGCCGATGGCGGCGCCAGCTGGGTCGGAGCTCACCGGCCCTGCGGCTGCGGCTGAGCCGGCTGCTGCCCCTGCGGCAGCGGAGTGACGCTGACCGACGGCAGCGCCGCGTTGAGGGCGGTGAGAACGTCGTTGGTAACGTCGAGCGCGCCTGCCCGCGCCAGCGTCGCATTGGTGTCGATGGCGAGATTGGCGTTACGGGCGTTCATCACCTGGGTGATGATGGGGTTGAGCCGGGCGTTGATCTGGCGGAGCACGTTGGCCTGGGTCGACTGGACGTTCTGCTCCAGCCGGGAGACTTCCTGCTGGGCCGCAGTCTGCCGCTGCTGGAATTGCTGCACGCGAGTGGTGAGCGCGGTTTCGGCGGCGGCTCGGGCGGCGCCGCTCTGGTTGCGCAGGGCCGCACCGGCCTGTTCGATCGACTGGGCTTCGGTCTGCAGCGGCTGGCCGAGCTGGGTGGCGCGGGTGCGGGCCGACGTGACCAGGGCCTGGAGCTGGGTCTGGGCCGCCTTGCACGCCGTGCAATCGCGATAGACGCGGTCCGTGTCGACGACGACGATGACGGCGGGCGGGGTGCGCTGAGCCTGGGCCACGCCCGGCAAAGCGAGCGAAAAGGCGGCCACGGCCGCTCCGAAAGCGAGTTTGTTCATCAGAATGCGGTTCCTACGTTGAAAGTGATCAGCTTGGTGTCGTCCCCGTCAGCCTTTAAGAGCGCTTTGGCTAGATCGATCCTGAACGGGCCGAAAGGTGAGTTCCAGTTGACTCCGAAGCCGACCGACACCCGGGGCTTGGGCGTGTCGCCCAAATATCTTTCGTCGAAGGCTGGGATTCCACCGAGCAGGGTGGTGCCCTCCGGACAGGTGCCTCCTTCCGGCCGCACCGTCGAATTGCCGTTGGTATCGAAGCAGCGGTCCTTGGTGAGCGGGCTGCCCGGGGCGATCGGGTTAGTGATGGGATCCTTAAGGCCGAAGAGGGCGCCCGTGTCGATGAACAGGGACGGCCGCAGGCCCATTTCGCGGAAGCTCGAGCTCAACGGAATTTCGAGCTCAAGCCGGCCTTGATAATAAGCTCGGCCGCCAAGCGAGTCGTCGGCGAAGAACTGCTTGCGGTCGGTGACCAGCTTCCCCTCCGCGTCGTAAGGGATGCGCTGCACGCGCGGGCCGACGCCGCGAATGTCGAAACCGCGAATCTGCGGCTCGCCGAGGAAGAAGCGGTCGGTGATCCGTACCGGGTCGATCCCGGCCTCACGGTCCTTCTCGAAGCTGTGGATGTAGCCGCCCTCGACGGAGGCCGAGAAGATGAAGCCTCGGCCGACATTCCAGAATTTCGCCGCGTTGGCCCGGGTGCGCAGATATCTGACGTCCCCGCCGAGCCCGGCGAAATCCTGGTTGATGTTGAAACGATGGCCGCGGCTCGGCCGGAGACGGTTGTTGGTCGTGTCGTAGAGCAGCGAATAGCCGATCGAGGACGAAGTCCGCTTGCCCACCGCCTCGCAAAGATAGCGGCTGACCCGAAGCGGGTCGCAGAAGGCCGGCAGCGGCCCGGGCCCGTCGGGATCGGTGAAGAACTGGCTCTCGTCCAGGGTCACGTCGTCCAGGTTCAGACCGTAACGGGCGCCGAGCTGCATATATTCGGTAAGCGGCATGCCGCCGCGCAGCGTGAGGCCGGTGCTGGTCTGCTTGTAGGTGGTGTTGCGGCTGCCGGCGATGAAGTTGAAGTTCGAATAATCGCGCCGGTAGAGGTCGAAGCCGAGGGCGATGTTGCGGTCGAACACGTAGGGCTCGGTGAAGCCCAGCTCGACCGACTTCGAGTAGCTGGAATAGTTGACCGCCGCTCGCAGCGTCTGCGCCATTCCCCTGAAGTTGCGCTGCTCGATCGAAAGGTTGAGGAGAAAGCGCTCGAGGCTGGAAAAGCCCGCGGACACCTGGAGCTGCCCGGTGGCCTTCTCCTCCAGCGCCGTCGACAGGATGACCCGGTCCGGGGCGGAACCCTGGGTCTGCTCGATCTCCAGATTCTCCTGGAAGAAGCCGAGCGACTGGATCCGGTCGCGGGACCGCTTCACCCGGATGCTGTTGAACGGATCGCCCTCCGCGAGGCGGAATTCGCGGCGTATCACCTTGTCGCGGGTGAGCGTGTTGCCGCTGACGTCGATACGCTCGACATAGACCCGCGGAGTCTCGGCGACGTTGAACGTCACCGACATGGTCTTGGCGTCCTTGTCGCGCCGGAAGTTCGGCTCGACGTCCGCGAAGGCGTAGCCGAACAGGCCGGCGCTCTCGGCCAGCGAGGTGACGGTGTCCTCGACCTGCTTGGCATTGTACCATTGGCCGGACTTCATCGGCAGCAGCTGGGTGAGGGACTCGCTGCTGAAATCGCGGATCCCGCTCTCCACCCTGACGTCGCCGAACTTGTAGCGCTCGCCTTCCTCGACCACGTAGGTGATGATGAAGTCGCGCCGGTCCGCGGTCAGCTCGGCGACCGCGGAGACCACCCGGAAATCGGCATAGCCGTTGGTCAGGTAGAACATCCGGAGCTTCTGCTGGTCGAAGGCCAGCCGGTCCGGATCGTAGACGTCGCCCGAGCCGAGGAAGCTCAGCAGGCCCGTGCGCTTGGTGACCATCTCACCGCGAAGGTCGCTGTCGCTGAACTTCTCGTTGCCAAGGATGTTGATCTGGCGGATTCCGGACTTGGGCCCTTCGCTGATCTCGTAGACGACGTCGACGCGGTTCTGTTCGAGCTGGACGATCTTGGGTTCGACCGTCGCGGCGAAACGGCCCTGGCGGCGGTAGAGCTCAATGATCCGGGCGACGTCGGCGCGCGCCTTGGCGCGGCTGAAGATCTGCCGCGGCGCGAGCCTTATCTCGGGAGTGATCTTGTCGTCCTTGAGGCGCTTATTGCCTTCCAGGACGATGCGGTTGACGACCGGGCTCTCGCGCACCTCGATGGTGAGGTTGCCCTGATTGTCGCGGATCGTGGCGTCGGCGAAGAGGTCGGTGGC
>DATHBY010000358.1:0-7510 GCA_035295885.1 Allosphingosinicella sp. | reverse complement strand
ACCTCGGCTCCTTATGCTCTTCATCCCTTTCGCGGCGGAACGCGACGCTCAAGGCTCGATCCTTCCGGTGGGGTGACGACGACCAACGAAGGTGTCGGCGCGTTCGTTGCGCTTGTCCATCGATGGCCCTAGGCGCGGCGGGATGATCCCGCGCGTGCTGATTGACACTGCACCGATTCCGGGCGGGGGCGAGCTCCGGCTCGTGCGGCGCGGCGACGACTTCTGGATCATGCTCGGAGCCAACGCCCTGATGAGCACCCGGCTTCGCGGATCGGAGGAGGCGCTCGCCACTTTGGCCTGCGAGCGGCTGGCGGGGCGGCCGCGGCCGGCGCTTCTGATCGGCGGGCTCGGGATGGGCTTCACGCTCCGCGCCGCACTCGGCGCTCTCCCGGGCGATTCGACGGTGGTCGTGTCGGAGCTGGTACCCGCGATCGTCGAATGGGCGCGGGGACCGATGGCCCACGTCCACGGGGCGAGCCTGGACGACCCCCGCGTAAGCGTCGTCGAGAGCGACGTCGGCGACCTCATCGCGGCGGCGCGCTCCAGCTACGATTCGATCCTGCTCGACGTCGACAACGGCCCCGACGCGCTCAGCCGCGATACCAACGACCGGCTCTACGACCTGGAAGGGCTGCGCCGGGCGCGCTCGGCGTTGCGGCCGGGCGGCCTCCTCGCCATCTGGTCGGCGGCGCCCGACCCGGCCTTCGCCCGAAGGCTGGGCAAGGCCGGTTTCGCCGTCGAGGAAGCCGCCGTCCGCGCCCATGCCGGGCGCAAGGGGGCGAAGCACATGATCTGGCTGGCGACTCGCCCCTGACCGTCATTCCAGCGAAAGCTGGAATCCATGCGGCTTCCGTGACTCGAAGGCAGCATGGACCCCGGCATCCGCTGGGGTGACGGGGATCACCAGATTCGGGCGCGCTGCTCGGGCGGGATGTAGTGCTTGTCGCCCGGCTGGACGTTGAACGCCTTGTACCATTCGTCAGTGTTGCGCAGTGGGGCGAAGGCCCGGATCTGGCCCGGGCTGTGGGGCCCGTTGACGATCTGCTGGCGCAGAGCGTCGTCGCGCCACAAGGTCCGCCACACCTGCGCCCAGGCCATGAACACGCGCTGCTCGGGGGTGAAGCCGTCGAGCACCGGCCCGGGCTTCCCGCCCAGGAAGTTGCGATAGGCCTCGAGGCCGAGATGGGTTCCGCCGAGATCGGCGATGTTCTCGCCCATCGCGACCCGCGGGTTGATGTGCATGCCCGGAAGGGTCGGGAATTCGTAGGCGGCATATTGCTCGCCGAGGCGGGTCGCCTGAGCCTCGAACTTGGCCGCGTCCTCGGGCTTCCACCAGTCGCGGAGCACTCCCGCCCAGTCGGACTTTCGGCCCTGGTCGTCGAAGCCGTGGGTGATCTCGTGGCCGATGACTCCGCCGATCGCTCCGTAATTGACCGCCGGATCGGCGTCGGGATCGAAGAAGGGCGGCTGAAGGATCGCGGCCGGGAAGACGATCTCGTTCTTCACCGACGAATAATAAGCGTTCACCGTCTGCGGGGTCATTCCCCATTCGGCCTTGTCGACCGGGATCTCGATCCGGTTGCGCCGATAGTCCCATTCGAAGCGGCCGGCGCGCTCGGCATTGCCGACGAGGTCGCCCGGGACGATCTGAAGCGCGGAATAATCGCGCCACTTCTCCGGATAGCCGATCTTGAGGCCGAAGCTGGCGAGCTTCTTCAGAGCCTCGACCTTGGTCTCGGGACCCATCCACTGAAGCCGCTCGATCCGCGCCTTCATGGCGGCGCGAAGGTCGGTCACCAGCCGGTCCATCTTCGCCTTGGCGTCGGGCTTGAAGTAGAGGCCGACATAGTCGCGGCCGATCGCTTCGCCCATCGCGGTCTCGGAGAAGGCGACGGCGCGCTTCCAGCGCTCGCGCTGCTCGGGCTGGCCCTGAAGGAACTTGGAGCGGAACTCGAACTGAGCGTCGACGAACCGCTTGGAGAGCAAGGGCGACATGTCGTCGGCGGTGTGGAACATCTGCCAGGCCTTGAGGGTCTGGAAATCGGTCTCCGCGAAGATCCTGGCGAGCTTGGGGATGGCCGTGACCTGGCTGACGACGGCGCGCTCGGTGCGCTCGAGGCCGGCCGCCGCCCAATAGGTCCGCCAGGGGAAACCGGGCGCCTGGCTCTCAAGCTGCGCCACGGTCATCGGATTGTAGGTCTTGTCCCGGTTGCGGCTTTCGGCCCGGGTCCAGTGCGCCTCCGCGATCCGGGTCTCCAGCGCGACGATCTCCGCCGCCGACTGCTTGGGAGTGGGCCAGCCGGCCATTTCCAGCATCTGGGTGACGTAGGCGAGGTAACGGTCCTTCTGCGGCTTGAACTTGGCGTCCAGATAGAGGTCGCGGTCGCCGAGGCCGAGGCCGGACTGGCCCATATAGAGGGCATATTGCTCCGGATTCTTGGCGTCGTCACTGACCCCGGGTCCGAAGAAGGTGCTTCCGAAGGCGCCGATCGAGCGGCCCATCAGCCGGGCGAGGTCCTCGCGGGTCCTGGCCTGGTAGATGGGCGCGATCCGCGTAAGCAGCGGGATTGCGTCCTGACGCTCGGCCGCGGCCTCGTCCATAAAGCCCCGGTAGAGCGCCGCCACCTTCGCCTGGTCGCCGCCGGTGGCGGGGTCGCCCGCCGGATAGCTCTCGACGAGCCGGCGCAGCCGGGCCTCGGAGAGATCGCGAAGTACGGCGAAGGCTCCGTAGGAGGACCGGTCCGCCGGGATCGGAGTGTTCTTGGCCCAGGTGCCGTTCACATAGCGGAAGAAGTCGTCGCCGGGCTTCACCGAGCGGTCCATCCCGGCGAGGTCGATGCCCCAGCTGCCGAAGCGCTGCGCGTCCACCGACGCTGCACCGCTGCCGCCGGCCTGGTCGGCTGAGTCGATCAGCGACACCATCGTGCAGCGCTCATCGATACATTCGTGCCTGTCCCCGGCGACGGCAGGAGCGGCGGCGGCGAGCGCCAGCACAGAGGCGGCTAATGAAAGGCTCTTCTTCAACACGCTGGTCTCCGGATTCTTCGAGAAATGAGGCGCTTGGGCGAGGCCGACGGCAAATAGCGCGTGGCGCATCGGATCGCAAACCCGCACCGAGCACCGGCAAAGTTCACGAAGTTCATCGAGTGGAGGCCCTTTTCCCTGAACTTCGCGCTCCGGCGATCATTGCCCTTGGGGCAGCGGAGCGCAGGACAGCAAGGACCGACTCGCCATGAGTCGAGAACATAGCAGAAACGCGGGCCGATTGGTAGCGTCGTGCCGTGAAGGCTCCGGCATAGCTGTCGCAGGCGATCACATAGGCGCCGAGCCGTTGGCCGAGATTGCGAATTCCTTGCCGAGCTCGACCGAGCCGAGCAGCAGGATCCTGGCGGTGAAGCTCAAGAGGCGCCGCCGAGCCGGGTCCGGCAGCGCTCCTCCTGGTCGGGGCCCGCCGTCAGCGCCACGCGCTGCACCTCATATTCGCCTTTGCCTTCGGGCAGGTACCCGATCACCCGCTCCCCGTTTTCGTCCGAGACGCGATAGGAGAGTTCGACCGTCGAATCGCCGATCTTGCCGCTCTCGCGGCGGACGAGGCGCATTCCGTCGCGCATTCCGGCGGCATGAGCGGGGCCGTCCGGAACGACCCCTGCGATGACTCCGCCGGCCTTGCGGGTCGCCTCCGCGTCGTAGCCGCGGTGGAATGCCCTGCGGCGCTCGGTGACGAGCCCGGCGCATTCGCCGAACAGGTCGGCCGGAAGAATCAGGGCCTCGCCGCGGCGGGCATAACGTTCGACGTCGGAGTCGAGGTCGATTCCGGTCTGCTCGCGCAGAGTCTTGCGGAACAGCGCCACGGCCAGCTCGGAGCTCCCTTCGGCCGCCTGGCGCTGCACCCGGAGCACGCTTTCGAGGCTGTGCCTGCCGGCGGAGCGGGCGGCGATTTCGGAGTCGAGCTTGGCGGCGAGGAGGTGGCCGCGGTCGTAGCTCACCTGCTGGACGGAGGGGTCGGTCCAGAAGCGCTCGGCGATGTCGGCGCCGCCCACGGTCTTGGCCGGCGAGGTGCCGTAGCGGAGCAGGGTCTCGTTCTTGTCGGCCGCCCATTCCGCCAGAGTCCAGATTCCGGCTCGGAGCAGCACCTTGGCGGCAAGATAGTCGTTGAATCCCTCGCTGAACCAGTAATCCTTCGCCTCGTCCTCCTCCGGCATTCCGCCGAGCGCGATCGGTACCCAGGAGTGCATATATTCGTGGGCGAGGAAGCGGACCGCCTGCTTCAGCTCGAACGCGCTGGTCGAGGCGATCGAGAAGGCGTCGGCGCGGCCGGTGCCGCTGTAGGAAAGGCCGGCGGGAAGGTCGCCGAGCGGCGCCAGGGCGACGAGGAAGGGGGCGCTGCGCTCGCCCCAGAAGGCGTCTTCGGCGGCCACGATCGGAGCGACCGTGTCGGCGAGCTGGTCGGGCGTGAAGCTCCAGTCGCCCAGTATCGCCACGCGCAGCGGCGCTCCGCCGAGGTCGCGGCGGACCATTCGGAGCCTGGCGCCGCCGATGGCGACGCTGTTGATGAGATTGGCCACCGTGGTCGGCTTGCCCTCGAGATGGTCGAGGTCCGAGGCGACGGTCCAGCCCTTCGGAAGCTTGCCCCATTTGAACTTCGCGGCGCGGGCCTGGTCGGTCGGCGCCGCGAATACCGACTCGCCATGGACGAAGAACCAGCCGGGGCGAACCATCGGCCGCGCCTTCTCGTAGGCGAAGCCGGGATCCTCCGTGTAGGCGGAGACGATGCGGTAGCGTATGTCGAGGCGGGCGCCGGGGCGGTGGCGGACGAGCGGCTTGTCGTAGGTGCCGCCGAGGCTGCTGGCGCCGCCGATCCGGAGCTTCGTGGCGTGGCGCCAGAGCTCGCCGGAGCCGGCCCAGACGCTGGGCAGGAACAGCTGCGTCTCGCCGTCCGAATCGCCGCGAAGGCGCATCCGGACGTCGAGGGCGCGGCTGCCGTCCGGCTGAAGGGCCGGTGTGATCCTGTAGGAGACGGGCCTCTCCTCGGGCGCCCTGGCGGCGGCGAGCAGCAGAGAGGCGGCGGCAAGCAGGGGGTAAGCGACAGGCTTCAAGGCGGACTCCCGGATTCGGGAGGGAGTATAGGGGGCGGGATGACGGGGGCAATAATTCCTCCCTGCCGGCGGAGCCGGTGGGGAGGCGATCAGAGATCGAAATATTCCTTCAGCCGTTCCAGCGTGTCCGCCACATTCCTGTGGTGGATGAACACCCCCCCCGCTTCCTCCCAGAGGGACGCATGGCGGAGCTGGTCGTCGACGAGGACGTCGCCTTGCTTTGCATGGTCGCGCTTGTCGCGGGCCGCGGTGGTGATGATGCGGGTGCCGGGGAAATGCTTCGCCGCCCAGCGCACCTTCTGGTCGGCCGCCCAATTGCCCTGGGGGAGGCCGGTGAGGATGATCGGATCGAGGTGACGCACCGCCTCGAACAATAACATTGCGCCGTCGAGGAGCGGCAGGCCGAAGTAGAAATCGGGGGCCTTGGCCAACTTCGCCCAGAAGCGGCCGATGCCGTGGCGCTTCTCATAGGCCTTCGGGTGCATTCCGAGCACCGCCGCGGCGCCCTTGTCGAAGTCGGCGAGGACGCCGTCGCAGTCGAGATAGAGCTGCCGATTCACGAGCCTCGGGGCCAGCGCTCCGGCGTCAGCTTCACAGGCATGGGAAGGTCGAAGGCGGTCCATGGCCGCTCGGCGAGCACGTCGTTCGATTCCTGAGCCTTCCGTCCCGGCTCGAGCGACCAGGTGATGTGGTAGGTGCTTCCGTCCGGTCGGTCGGTAGTGCCGCCGATGGCGACCACCATCGCCTCGACGCCCCGGCCGTCGTCGGCTCGGCCGACGATCTCTCCCAGGGTTTCGTCGGGGAGTGCGGAGTCCCCGGCCGCCTCCGTGCGCAGAGTGACATGGTCGGCGTCCACCTCGGCGTAGCGGGGCGGGAATTGCTGGAGCAGCTCCTTCCTCTGCTCGCGGTCGAGCTTCCAGCCGATGACGCTGTCGCCTTGGCCCGCATTGGCGGACGCTTCCTGTGCCGAAGGTGCCATGAGCCTTTCAAAGCGCGGGGCGCGGAGCGGGTTCCCGGCCTGGGCGTTCAGGCAGGCGAAGGAGAGGCAGATATGGGCGGCGACAAGCAGGATCTTCCCCCGGACGACGAGGCGATCGAGGCGGAGGCGGAGAAGAATCGCAAGGCGCTCGACGAGGTGCCGGAGCACGGGACGGACCCACTGCACGAAGGGCCGTGAACCGTTCATCCCAGCGAAGGCCGGGATCCCGGGGGGTGAAAGGCGCCGGCCGTCTTCACCCGCCGGGCCCCAGCCTTCGCTGGGGCGACGGATTGGTTGCGAACCACTCCGCCACCGCCGCGGCCTCTTCCTCGCTCATCACCAGCCCGAGCTTGGTGCGACGCCACAGCACGTCGTCAGCGGTTCGGGCGAATTCCCTGTCCCTCAGCCATTGCAGCTCCCGCTCGTAGAGGCCGGCGCCGAAATGGCGGCCGAGGCCGGCGAGGCTCCGGGAGTCCCCGAGCAGGTCCCTGAGGCGCGTGCCGTAGGCCCCCGACAGCCGGGCGAGGAGGGGCCGGGGCATCCATCCCGCCACGACCTCCAGCCACTCGAGGAAGTCGGGATAGATGTCGCCGCCGGGCAGGAAGGCGTGGGAGGTCGAGCGCCGGCCTTCCACGCCCAGCTGGTCGAGCGCCTCCTGGGCGAGGGCCCGCGCCGTGGTGATCTTGCCGCCGAAGACTGAGAGCAGCTTCGCGCCGGGATCGGGATCCAGCTCCAGATGATAGTCGCGGGTGACGGCCTTGGGGTCCGCTGCGCCGTCGTCCCAGAGGGCTCGGATCCCCGAATAGCTCCAGACCACGTCGGCGGGAACGACCTGCCGGGTGAAGTAGCGGTCGGCGGCCTGGCAGAGATAGCGTATCTCGTCCGTCGAGACCGTGGCGTCCTCCGGCCGCTCGACGGGAATGTCGGTGGTGCCGACGAGGGTGAAGCCTCCCGGGAAGGGAAGGGCGAAGACGACCCGGCCGTCGGCCTGCTGGAGGACATAGGCCTGCTCCCCCTCCCACAAAGCGGGGAGGAGGATGTGGCTGCCCTTGACCAGGCGGACCCGGCTGCCGCTGGTCTCGGCGAGACGGCGGCCCAGGACTTCGGCGACCCAGGGGCCGGCGGCGTTGACGATCGCCTTGGCCGTTACGGTGCGGCCGCCGGAGAGCTCGGCGCTCCAGAAATCGCCGTCGCGGCGGGCGGAGAGGAGTTCGGTGCGGGTTGCGATCTCGGCGCCATTCTCGGCCGCGGCGACGGCGTTGAGGACGGTGAGGCGGCTGTCGTCGACCCAGGCGTCCCAATAGCTGAGCACCCGCCGCCGCTCCTTCAGAGGTTCGAGGAGCGCCGCATCGCTTCGGCCGACCCGGCGGGAGCGGGGAAGGCTGCCGCGGATCGAGAAGAGATCGTAGAGGAGGAGGCCGGCGCGGATCATCCA